>JAEUJK010000015.1 GCA_016794735.1 Gemmatimonadota bacterium
AGCGTGATGACGGCGACCAGGGCCGATCGCGCATGCAGGAGGAACACGATGCAGATCGCCGCGACGATCAACGCCTCTTCCCAGACGGTGCGACGCAAGGTCCCGATGGCGTCCAGGATCACACCGGACCGGTCGTACACCGGCCGCACCACCACGCCGGTTGGCAACCCGGGCGCGACCGCGGCGAGCTTCTCGCGCACGCGTTCGATGGTCGCCAGGGCGTTTTCGCCGGTGCGCATGATGACGATCCCGCCGACGGCGTCACCGCGCCCATCCAGGTCGGTGATCCCCCGCCGCACGGCGGGACCAACGGTCACCCGCCCCAACTCGGCAACACGCACGGGCGTGCCGGACGCCGTCGCTCCAACCACAACCTGCTCGATGTCCGCGACACCCTTGAGGTAGCCGAGCCCGCGCACCATGTGCTCACGCTCGGACAACTCGAGCACCATCGCACCGACGTCGTTGTTCGCGTTCTGCAGCGCCGCCATCACCCGCGTCACCGGGATGCCGTACGCCTGCAACCGCACCGGATCGAGGTCCACCTGGTACTGCTTCTCGAACCCGCCAACGCTGGCAACCTCGGCGACGCCATGCACCGCCGTGAGGGCATGCCGCAGCGACCAGTCCTGCAGGCTGCGCAACTCCGCGAGCCCGAGTCGGCCCGTCGTATCCTCCAGCACGTATTGGTAGACCCAACCGAGGCCGGTGGCGTCTGGCCCGAGCGTGGGTGAGACCGTGGCGGGGAGCCGCGACTTGAGCCCGCCGAGGTACTCCAACACGCGAGAGCGAGCCCAGTAGAGGTCGGTGCCGTCGTCGAAGATCACGTAGACGAACGAGACGCCGAAGAACGAATACCCGCGCACCGTGCGCGCGCCGGGCACCTTCAACATCTCGGCCGCAATGGGATACGTGACCTGATCTTCGACGATCCGCGGTGCCTGTTCGCCGTAGTCCGCCTGCACGATCACCTGGACGTCGGACAGGTCCGGGATGGCATCGAGTGGCGTCTCGCGGAGCGCCCACACGCCAGAGAGGACCAGCAATGCGGTGCAGAACAGGACCACGACGCGGTTGCGCATGGACCAGTCGATGAGGGCCGTGAGGCGCATGGGTCAGCGCTCCTTGCGCGGCGGCGCGGCCGGCGGGTTGGCCGCGGGGCCCGCGCGCGGGGGCACGGTGATTTCCATCCCCGGCATGTCCCCCATGCCGCCTAACGCGGTCCCGAGGTTCGACTCCGCATCCACCAGGAACGTCGCCGAGGCCACCACGGTGTCGCCCAGCGCCACGCCACCGAGGATCTCGATGAGCTCGTGCGTCGTTGCCCCAAGGGTGACCTGGCGCGGCTCGAGCTGGCCGTCGCCTCGCTTCACGAAGACCAGGGCGCGCTCGCCCGTGACGAGCACCGCCGTCCGGGGCACCACCAGCACCGGCGTGGCGCCAGCAGCCGCCCCTACGATGGTCAGCGTCGCAGCCATGCCGGGCTTGAGCCGCAGGCGCTCGTTGGCCACGACCACACGCACACGCGTCGTGCGCGTCTCGGGGGACGACACCGGGGCGATCCACGAAATCCGTCCAGACCACCGCTCCCCCGGGTACGCGTCGAACTCCGCGGTCACTGCATGCCCCACGCGCACCGCCTGCAGGTCCTGCTCATACACCTCACCCTGGATCCACACCGTGCCAAGGTCGGCCAATCGGTAGAGGGCGTCCCCGCTCATTACGCGCTGCCCCGCCACCACGTTCTTTTCCACGACCACGCCAGGGGACGACGCGACGATCGTGACGGCGCGTTCCGCGCGGCCCGTGCGCTCGATGCGCGCGAGCAACGCTTCCGGCACATCCCACTGGAGCAGCCGCGCGCGGGCCGCGGCGAGCAGGTCGGCTGCCCCTACGCGCGCCTCGGGCGTCCCGGCATCGATCGCAGTAGACAACCGACGCGCAACCAGGAACTCCTCCTGCGCGGCCACGAGCATGGGCGAATACACGCGAACCAGCGAGTCGCCGGCGCGCACCGCCCGCCCGGTGAAGTCAGCATACACGGCCTCGACCCATCCATCGACACGCGACGACACCGCCGTGGTTCGGGTTTCGTCGGCCGTCACTTGCCCGACGCTCCGCACCTCGCGCGGCATCTCCCGCCGCTCGACGGGAGCGAACGTCACGCCGATACGCCTCGACTGGTCCGCGCTGAGCATCACCATCCGCCCGGCGCTGGACGAGTCGCGGGCCATCATCGCGGCGTGATCGTGGCCGCCCGCAGCCGGGGGCGGCGTGACGACGTCGCGAGTGAACCACCACACGGCGCCGAGTGCCGCGAGGGGGAGCACCACCGCCAGCACCGGTCGCGGTGGACGTCGTCCCGCAGCGCCCGCAGCCGGGGGCGGAACCGGGGTCACACGCGGCTCAGTCATGGGAGGCCTCCGACGGTCGGCTGGCGAGTTCGGTGAACGGACGTCCAAGGAGCATCTCGATGTCGGCCCACGCGCGGCCTTCGGATGCGCGAATGTTGAGCTGCTCGAGCCGGTAGCGATTGACCGCCATGCGCGTGTCGATCACTGCCATGAAGTCCCCGCGTCCGCTGCGGTAGGCGGCGAGCGCACCTTCGGCGGCCGCGGTGGCCTGCGGGAGCACCGTGGTGCGATACAGGTCCCGCAAACGCTGGGCACTTCGCAACTCGGCGTGCACGGCGGCGACGCGCGCACGTGTCTCGGCCCGCATCTCGGCGAGGTCCGCGACCGCCATCTGGCGCATCGCATCCGCCTCGTCGCGCATCGCGAGTTGCCGCGACCCGGCATAGAGCGGAATGGACGCCCCGACCATCAGCGACCCCATGCGATCGATCCCCATCTCCCCACGACGCTGGCCGTACTGCATTCCCACCTGCAGGTCCGGCCACCGCTCCCGGCGTGCGACATCCATGGCGGCCGTCGCGGCCCGCACACCGGCCTCTCCGACGCGCAGGTCTGGTCGGCCGTCGAGCACGCGCGACTCGAGCAGGCCAAGCGGGGGTGCGGTATCGGGAACCGATGGCAGCACCGGGGTGCCCGTGAGCGCATCCGCGGAGGTGTCCGCTGCTGCTGCGAGTTTGCTGGTGGCGACCGCCTCCATCGCCGCCAGGCGGATCAGCTCGTCGTCCATGCGCGCCACCTCGACCTGTGCACGCAATACATCCCCCTGCCCACCTTCCCCGGAGCGGTACATCGCCACCGCGACCGCGGCGGCCTCCTGCAGCAGGGCGCGGGTCTCCGCGGTGACCCCCACGCTGGCCCGGGCCAACCAGAGATCATGGAAGGCCATCGTGGCCACCCCGCGCGCGTCCCATGCCGCCACCCCCACCCGGGCGTCGGCCACGGCGACCTGCGCCCGCGCTGCGGCTCCAGCTGCCGATAGTTTGCCGGGGAGCGGGACCATCTGCATCACCTGCAGCTGCGTCATCCCCAGTGTGGCATCGGGCCGGAAGGCGGGGACGGCGTAGTTCATGAACCCCAGCTGCACCTGCGGATCCGGCAGGCGCAGCGTACCGGGAACACGCGCACTCACCGCTTTCGACAGGGCACTGGCGGCGCGGACGCGCGGGCTGCGCGCCGCCACCATGGCGTGGACGGCATCGAGCGTCAGCGCCCGGTCCTGCTGCGCGGGCAGGGACGGAGCCAATAGGAGACAGGTGGCCATTGCCACGGCCACGCCGCGACAGCACCGCTGGACGCGCGTGGGCGCGTCGGCCTGGAGAATCGGTAACACGGGACCTCTCGTCGAGTGGAGCTGCGGCCGGATTCACGCAGGGTGCACAGCGACCGGGCTCGATCGCTGCCGGACGAGGGTCAGCCGCGCGGGGGTGGCGGCTCCGGTTGCAGCGCGCGACCGCTCGGCATCGACTCCACGCGCGGCCGCGGAAGGTCGGTCGCGAGCAACGGCGTCCGCGCGTCGACCCGCCGGGCGACCGGGCCACTCGTCAGGCAGTGCACGAACGCGGCACAGGCAGACTGGTGATCGCCCGAGGGGCCGTCATGCTCATGATGACATTCACCCGTCTCCTTGGCATGATCGCCATGGTGCTCGGCGGCCCGAACCACCTGGGTCGCCTGATCGGGCTCGGCGCAGGCCGAGCGCATCCCGCCCACGGCCCCAATCGCCGCGCTCAGCATGAGGAGGAGGGCGCCAAGGCGCGAACGTCCCATCAGGCCCCCACGGTGCGCGCGTGACGCCCCACCAGCGGGGCGCGCATGATGCGGCCGACACTGGCGGGTTGAACACCCAGGCTGTTGAGGCAAGCGGAAACGATCACAAGGGCCCTCCGCCGCCAACTATCGCACCTGCTGGCGCCCCATACATCGGGGAATCCCCGACGCGCCGCGGGGCCGTGGCCGGTCGTTCTCGTTCATGCCACCCATCAGGCCGTGAAACCCGTTGTTCGCGTGCCGATCCAGCGGCGGGTAGGGCATGCGCCGTCGGCCCTTTCCCGCAAACTGTCGGGCGTCGGGCCCTCGCGCTGTGGCCCTTGCCCTACATACGGATTGCTTGACCCGCGTTAGGATGCAGGTGCGTGGACGGCCGGCATTGGCGTCGCGCAGCAGGTATCTCGAGGGACTCGCAGGACGGCGGGCTCGGCAGCGCACTGAGGCGTTTCCGCGACTCCGGCCGCCTATCGAGCCCAGGGAACGAAGGACAATGCGTACCAGGACACTGCGCACCGCGTGGACGGTTGCACTGGGCACCGTGGCGCTGGTGGCATGCACGGACGGCGCGACGGCGCCGACCGAGGTTCGCGGCGTGAACCAGCTCGAGCAACTGGCGTCGCAGGCCATCGCGGCTGGCGACCTCTCGGGTGGCGAGCGGCTCAAGGCGGTTGCGAACGCACTACGGTACGGCGTACGGCCCAGTCGGTACGAAGCCTTCACCGGCGACCGGGTCGAGGAATACCTGGCCCTCGTCCTGGTGGAAGAGCATCGCGGGATCGAGCCAAGCATCCATGAACGCTTCGACCGGTTCTTCTACCTCTGGCACCAGACCGAGGTTGGGAGCCTCCACCTGCTTCGGATGAAGACCACCGGCGAGTTCGGGTGGATGAATCCGAACGCGACGGACCCCGGGGTGGCGGAGTACATGGAGGGGGCGGGACCGCTGACGCACCTCGATGCATTCGCTGGCGAGGGACGCATCATGGAGCTCGAGCTGGGGAAGGCCTGCGCGAACGTGCCGAAGGCGCAGCAGGGTCACAAGATCGAGTGCAACCGTGGCCTCTTCCGGGTGGGGTTCGAGATGGAGCTGGCGCACGAGGAGGAGGTGGGCGCGACGACGCACATGAAGATGTGGGCGCCGGCGCAGGAGGTCCGCGGCATCAAGTGGACACTCTACGACCCCAGGTAACAGCCACGTCGCACGAGCCAGCGGGCCGGGGATACCCGGTCCGCTGGTGTGTTATCCGGTGATGTGCCGCCGCGCCTAACGCGTAATCGCGCCGAGCATCAGGCCGAGGAACTCGTTGATCGCGTTGTTCTCGATCCAGCGGACGACCACCACGAGGTCCTGGTCGGGGCTCACGAAGACGAGGTTCGTCCCGTTCCCCACATGGCCGAAGGCAGACGCCGGTGCGTTCGGCATCCACTTGCGGTCGGTGTTGAGGAACCAGTTCATGAAGCCGTAGGTCGGCTGCGGGACCGTCGGCGTCAGGCTCATCTTCACCCATTCCTCGGACAGAATGCGCTTGTCGCCCCACACCCCGCGACGCTGCGTCAGCAGCCCGAAGCGCGCCATGTCCCACGCGTTGATGAACATCCCGCCACCCCAGTGCCCGCCGCCCGAGACGGACTGCACCGGCTGACCATCCAGGGTGATCCACGCGTTGTCATACCCGTTCCAGCGCCAGGTGCGCGACGCACCAATCGGGTCCATCAGGTGCTCGCGGAGCACCTCGGGGAGCGGACGTCGCCAGATGTTCGTCGCGGCCAACGCCAGCACGTTCACACGCACATCGTTGTACTCGTAGGTCGTCCCGGGGCGTGCCCGCTTGCGCGTGCGCCACTCGGCGGGGTTCTGCGAGGGGCGATCCGCCCAATCCGGCTTGCCCCACAACGTGCCTTCCCAGTCGCTCGTCTGCCTCAGCAGGTCGTCCCACGTGATGGTGCGATTGTGCGGCGTCTCGAACGGCTGCAGGAACATCGAGTGCCCCTCGGTGCTCGCTGGCTCGCTCGGCGCCTGCAGTCGCAACGGATACACCGGCGCTTGCGACTTCCACACCGTGTCACGCACCGAAGGGATCAGCCCGCGATCGTACGCCAGGCCCACCGTCGCGCTGAGGAAGCTCTTGGTGACCGAGTGCGTCATGTCCACGCGATCGGGTTCACCCCACGAGGCCACGAGATACCCCCCGCGCACCACGACGCCGCTGGGTTCACCACGCGGCTTGAACGGACCGATTCCCTGCCCGTACGGTTCGCGGCCAAAGCTCTGGTAGTGCGAGAGCTCCATGTCCCGCGGCGCGCGCGCGTCGGCGGCCTTCGCGAACGCAATCGCCGCATTGAGCTTGCTCTCGTCGAACCCGGCGTCGGCGGGGCTCTTTCGCTCCCAGCTCGCCCCGGGGACGTACGGCGTGGTCGTCGCGGGTCGGGTGCGGGCCTGGGCAGCGAGGTCGACCGACGCGAGGGCGATGACTCCCGTGGCAATCAACGCGGGACGGATCACGGTGGGCTCGTGGGTGAGGGGACGCGCGAATTCTACACCGGGGGCCGGGCGGCGCACGGGAGAGCGAACCCTAGCCTCCACGCGGCGAGCCCGACACATTCGCCCCATGAAGCGAATCCTCCTGGCCCTCGTTGCCCTCGTGGCTGGCCTCGGCGGCGTGATGACGCTGCGCGCGGCTCGCCTGGAACCCCCGGCGCTCCCCTCGGGTGCCGCGTTGCCTCCCATGCCGTCGATCGATTCGGCCGGGGCACTGGAACGCCTGGCCGGGGCGATTCGCCATCCCACGATCTCGTACGCCTCCGGCGCCCCCATCGACACCGCCGCGTTCCGGGGATTTCACGAGCACCTGGTCACATCCTTCCCGCAGGCGCACGCCACGTTGACCCGCGAGTCGATCGGCACGCTCAGCCTGCTCTACACGTGGAAAGGAGCGGACCCCGCGGCCGCGCCGATCGTGCTGATGGGACACATGGACGTGGTCCCGGTGCCGGAGTCCAACCTGCCGCAGTGGACCCACACGCCGTTCTCGGGCGACATCGCCGACGGCTATGTGTGGGGTCGTGGCACGCTCGACGACAAGTCGACGGTCCTCTCGATCATGGAAGCGGTCGAGACCCTGATTCGCAGCGGCTACGTGCCCCCACGCACGATCTACCTCACGTTCGGGCACGATGAGGAGGTCGGGGGGCGATACGGCGCACGGGCCATCGTGGACACGCTCGTTGCCCGCGGGGTGAAGCCGGCGCTCGTGATCGACGAAGGGGGCTTCATGGCCTCCGGGCTGTTGCCGGGCCTCACGCAGCGACTCGCCATCGTCGGCATCGCCGAGAAGGGGTACATCTCGCTCAAGCTCACGTCGCGGGCCGATGGGGGGCATTCGTCGATGCCGCCGGGCCGCACCTCGGTCGGGGCCCTGGCCCGCGCGATCGCGGCGCTCGAGGCGGCACCATTCCCGATGGCGCTCGACGGGCCTACACGCGGGATGCTGGAAGCGATGGGGCCGTACCTGCCCTTCTCGCAGAAGCTCGCGATGGCCAACCTGTGGCTCATGGGGCCGCTGGTCCAGCGCACCCTCGCCAGCAACCCGCTGGGCGGGGCCCTCATGCGCACCACCACATCCCCGACCATGCTCACCGCCGGCATCAAGGACAACGTCCTGCCGCCGGAAGCGACGGGGGTGGTGAACTTCCGCATCCGCCCCGGCGAAACCGCGGAGACGGTCATGGCACGCGTGCGCACGGTCATCAACGACACGATGATCACGGTGGCGCCGCTCGACAGTGCCATCGCCAACCCGTCGCCGGTCTCGTCCACCACGGGACCCGCGTGGACGCTGCTGCGTCGCACGATCACCACGATGGTCCCGGGGGAGCAGCCCCCGGTGATCCCGTACCTCGTCATGGGGGGCACGGACGCGAAGTACTGGGGCCCGCACTCGGACGCCGTGTATCGCTTCCTGCCGATCCCGTTAGGCGACGGCGACCGCGAGCGCGTGCACGGCCTCAACGAACGCGTGTCCGCCCGGGACTACGCCTCCGCCGTCACCTTCTTCATTCGCCTGCTGCAGGGCGCAGGGACGCTCTAGGCCTCAGGCGCCGTCGGCCTGCGGCACGGACGACGGCGTCGAGCGCCACGGCTCGATGCGCGACATGGGAATCGAGGCTCGCCCGGTCAACACCGGGCGGCGCGGTTCGCCAGCGGTCCCGGTCGCATCCGAGCGCTCGACGATTTCGGTCTGGGGGTTCTGGCTCATGCCCTCTCGACGCGCGGGACGCGCCGTCGGTCACTCTGCCCGGTATATCTTCCCCCCATGCCTGCCCCACGCCCCGATCCCGATTTCGAGATCCCCATCGCGGTCCGCCCCGAGGACATCGACGACATGCGCCACGTGAACAACGTGGTCTTTCTCGGATGGGTTCAGGATGTCGCGCTCGCCCATTGGCGGGCCGGTGCCACCCCGGAGATGCTCCGCGACCTCGGCTGGGTCGCCACGCGACACGAACTCGACTACTTCCGCGAAGCGCGCCTGGGCGACGCCCTCGTCGCGCGCACGTGGATCGGCCAGGTGGACTCACGCCGCTTCGAGCGATTGACGGAAATCGTGCGCCCCGCGGACCAGACCTTGCTCGCGCGGGGACGGACGCTCTGGACCATGGTGAGCCGGGCGACGGGGCGCATCACGCGGATCTCGGAGGAGCTGAAGGAGAGATTCCCGAGGCCGGTAACGACAACCGCCACGACGAAGCACGAGCAGCACGAGGGCTGAGCAGCACCAGTCGCGTGCTGCCCGTGCCGCCGTTCCCTCACGTGCTTCGCCCTCGCCGTTGACCTTTAGCCTCTCCGCCTTGGCCCTAGATGGCTTGTAACACGTCGTATCCCGTCAACACGTAGACCTTGTTGGCCGGGAAGTCGCGCACCAGCACCGCCGGATTCTCGGGCGTGATCATGGGCGCGAGGAGTTCCACCGGCGTCTCGATGTCGACGTAGGGGAAGGCCTTCTGCATCACGGCCTGCACCGGCTGTGACCGCACCGCCGGGTCGCGCACGATGCACGCGTACGCATGCGACTCCGAGAGCGAGCCCACGATCCGGTCTTCCTTGGTCACCGGGATCTGCGAGAAGTTGTTTTCGCTCATTTGACGCAGCGCCTGGTCCACCGACGCCGTCACGGGGACCCCCACGATGTCGGCGACGCGCTTGTTGCGCACCAGCGTGTGCGCGGTCGGGCCGGGGACGGGCTCGTACCCGGTGCGCCGCATCCACTCGGGATTGAAGATCTTGCCGAGGTAGCGCGTGCCATGGTCGTGGAAGATCACGACGACCGTCTCCCCGGCCTTGAAGTGCTGGCGGAGCTGCCGCAGCCCGGCCATCGCCGAGCCGGCGGAGTTCCCGACCCAGATCCCCTCCTGGCGCACGATCTCGCGCGTCGTGATCGCGGCGTCCCGGTCGGTCACCTTCTCGAAGTGGTCGATCACCGAGAAGTCGACGTTCTGCGGCAGGAAATCCTCGCCGATCCCCTCGGTCACGTACGGGTAGATCTCGTGCTTGTCGAGGATCCCGGTCTCCTTGTACTTCTTGAACACCGAGCCGTACGTGTCGATGCCCCAGACCTTCACGCCGGGCTTCTGCTCCTTGAGGTAGCGGCCCGTGCCGCAGATCGTACCGCCGGTGCCGACCCCCACCACCAGGTGGTCCACGCGACCCTCGGTCTGCTCCCAGATCTCCGGGCCCGTGGTCTCGTAGTGGGCCGCGCTGTTCGACAGGTTGTCGTACTGGTTGGGCTTCCACGCGTTAGGCGTCTCCCGCTCGAGCCGCGACGAGACGCTGTAGTACGACCGTGGGTCTTCCGGCTCCACGTCCGTCGGGCAGACGATGACCTCCGCCCCAAAGGCGCGCAGCGCGTCCACCTTCTCCCGGGACTGCTTGTCGGTGGTGGTGAAGATGCACCGGTAGCCCTTCACGATGGCGGCGATCGCCAGCCCCATCCCCGTGTTGCCGCTCGTGCCCTCGATGATCGTGCCACCCGGCTTGAGGACGCCGCGCTTTTCCGCATCCTCGATCATCCGGATCGCCATGCGATCCTTGATGCTGTGCCCGGGATTGAAGGTCTCGACCTTGGCGTACACGGTGGCCGGGATGTCGGCGACCATCTTGTTGAGCCGCACCAGGGGCGTGCGACCGATGGTGCCGAGGATCGAGTCGTGGACGTTGAAAGCCATGGAAGGGACGAGGTGTGCGGAGTCGCGAGGGCTCGGTTCGCCCGGGCGGCCGGCCCGAAGGCGGCGCGCACGCTCGAAGGTCCCCAGCGCGGATCGGGCCGAAAGATACCGTGGCCGGGGCACCGATGCCCGGGCGCACGCCGTGCCCGCCCGGGGCGCCCTGCCCCGCGACGGCGTCCGGGAATGCCCTAACGCGAGGGGACGAGCTTGCGGAGCCCTTCCATCACCGCCTGCCACGCGGGGGCAAACGGGGCGATCACGTCGAAATGTCCCGCACCTCGCACCTCCACCACGTGCAGCTTCCGGTCGCCAGCCTCGGTGGCTCGGCGCACATACGCCCGACCCACCGGCGCCCAGCTGGCGTCGGCGTCGCCGATGACGGCCTCGGTCGGCACGTCGATCGGGGCGAGTTGCATCAGGGAGGCGGTTGCATAACGAGCCGGCTGTTCCGACGGGGAACCACCCATGAGGCCGTTGATGACCTTCCCGCACACCCCGGCCTGGTGGAGCCCCTCGAGGTCCGGGGCCGGCGCCAACGCCAGTACTCCACCGACCCGCAGCGGATCAGCGGTATGAAGTTCCGAGCCCACAGGCAGCTTGTGACGCGCCGCCAGCCAGAGCGCGAAGAAACCACCCGCCGAGTGCCCCGCCGCGACCACGCGATTCAGGTCGAGGGAGTGCGCGCCGGCGAGCACGCGCAGGTGGTCAGCGCCACGCGCCACATCCTGGAACGTCCCCGGCCAGCCGCCACCCGCGTTCCCGACGCGTCGATACTCCAGGCTCCAGACCGCGTACCCGGAATCGGCGAACGCCTGCTCCAGCGGGGCCGCGTGTTCGATGCCGTACTGGGAGAGCCAGCACCCCCCGTGGATGAACACCACGACGGGGAATGGCCCACGCCCCTTCGGCAGCCGCAGGTGGCCGAATTGCTCCGGCGCGTCCCCGTAACGCACCACATGGTCCGGAGCGCGTGTGGCGGTGCCCATCACCTGCTGCAGGGTGACCGGGGCCTGTGCGACAGCGACGTGCGCGGCAGCGACAAACGAAACGAAGGCAAGCGACTTCATCGTGGGCCGGGTGTGGGACGCCCGGATCGGGCGACGACGGGAAACTAGCCCGGGAATCGCCGACGCGGCGAATCCCTCAGCTTTGGGGTTTTTGAGTCCTGGCGGCGAGCTGCCGACTATATCTCAGGGAGGGTGCACCAACCACCGCTTCCGCTCACTCGCGCACCCGATCCCCGTCCGAGGATTCCACATGAGTGGTGAAGCAGATACCGGCGCCGCCCCACTTCCGTCGCCCAGGTTCACGGTCGACATCGCGGGCGTCGCCAAGGGACTGCAGTTCACGGAGGTCTCCGGACTCGACGTCGAGATCGACGGCGTCGACTACCGCACCCCGCATAGCCCGGCCTTCGCGTCGATGCGTGTGCCCGGGATGCGCGCCTCCACGACCATCGTGCTCACGCGCGGATCTGCCCCGCGAAGCCGGGAGTTCCTGCAGTGGTTCCAGGGCATGATGATGCGCACCGTGGAGCGCTCGCAGGTGACCATCACGCGCCTCGACGAAAACGGGCAGCCGGTCGCGCGCTGGATCCTCAATAACGCGCTGCCCGTGAAGTTCTCGGGCGTGGGGCTCAAGGCCACGGGCAACGAAGTGGCGATCGAGGTCCTGGAGTTCACCCACGAAGGGTTGTCGGTCTCCACGGACTGACGGTCGCTGATCGGCCCGGCACCACGCGAGCCGAAAAGAGACGCTGGAACCCGACGCATCGCGCCGAGCACGACGCATCACATGCGCTCGAGGCGTCAGCCCCTCGCCTCGGCGCGGGACGCCCATGCGGCCGCCGTGACGTCTCCCGTCACGTTCACCACCGTCGCACACATGTCCGGGACGAGGTCGATCGCGATCAGCACACCGATCCCTTCCGCCGGGAGTCCCACCGCCTCGAACAGCGGCGTGAGCAGCAGGAAGGCGCCACGCGGAACTCCGGGGGCGGCAAACGAGACCGTCACCGACGCGACCGCCACCACGGCCAATGCACCTGGCGACAGGTCGACTCCATAGAACTTCCCAATGAAGAGCGCCCCAACGATCCACATCACCGGGGCGGCCGGCTTGAACACGCTCACGGCCAGTGGAAGCACGAAGCCGCTCACGCGCGACGGAATGCCGAGGCCATCGGCGCTGCGGACCATCGCGGGAAGGCAAGCCACCGACGACGACGTGCTGATCCCGATCAACTGGGTGGGTAACAACGACCGCGCGAGCGCACGCACCCCGCCGGCGTGTCCAGCGAGCGGGTAACACAACGCCGTGACCGCCAGCGCCGTGACAGCCACCGCCAGCACGTAGAATCCCACGGCCCCCACGAGCGCGCTGCCCGCCTGCACGGCCAGCGGCAACATGAGCGCAAAGACCGCGATCGGCGCAAGGGCGATGATCCACCCCACCAGGCGCGTCATCGCGTCGCCTAACGACTTGAAGAACGCGAGCAGGGGCTCGCGCGACGGCGCCGACCCGCGCGCGAGGGCCAGGGCGAGCAACCCGGTGAAGACGATCAGCGCGACCATGTTCCCCGACGCTGCCGCCGCGATCGGGTTGGCCGGGATGAGCCCCATCACGAAGTCGGTCACACCCGAGGGCGCCGCCTTCGCCACATCCGCCGCCGCTTCCTGCGCGCCTGGTGGCAGCGGGACCTTCCCGACCAGCGCCGCGGGAAAGAGGGTGAACAGCGGCACCGCAACCGCGAGGGTCACTACCGCGCTCCCCACGAGCATGGCCCCAAAGATACCCAGCGTCCGAGCACCGAGGCGGCCCAGGCTCGCGACATCCGCGGCGGCCCCGATCCCGGTGATCAGCAGCGACACGACCAGCGGGATGACCGTCATGCGAATGGCGTTCACCCACAACACGCCAACCGGCTGGATCGACACAGCGGCGCGACTGGCGCCCTCGTTGCCGCTGGCTGCCACCAACATCCCGCTCACGATCGCCGCCGCGAGCGCCACCAGCACGCGAGAGGCATCGCTGCCCGGGACACGCATGATCAGGCCGGTGCGGCGGCGCCGGTGCGGCTTTCGGCGAACTGCGGCGCGGCAAGCCCGGCCGCCGATCGACCGTGGGGGTCCTGGCCCGCACGGATGGCGTTGACCATCTCGAGTGCCGCGCGCGTGTTGGCCGGGAAGGCCATCCCGGACTCGCCTAACGGCGTCACCCGCTCGCCCCACTGCACGAGCAGCGCACCGAAGGTCAGCCCACCACCAAAGCCCGGCATCAGGATCTTCGACCCCGGCCGGATGCGTCCCTCCTTGAGCGCCTCGACGAGGCTCACCGGCACCGTGGCTGCGCTCATGTTGCCATACTTGTGCACGGTCACGATCACGCGATCCATCGGGACCCCGGCGTACTTCGCCACCGCCTCGATGATGCGGAGGTTGGCCTGGTGGGGAATCACCAGGTCGATGTCGTCCGCGGTCACTCCCGCCTGGGCCATGACGCGCGCGCACGCCTCGCTCATCCCCTTCACCGCGCGCTTGAAGATCGCCTGGCCATCGAAGTCCCACGCGGTATCGCCGAGGGTGATCCCCACGCCAGCGTAGGTGCAGCCCATGCCACGCACGCGGAGCACCTGCCGGGCCTCGGCGTCACAGCCCAACACCGACCCGAGGACGCCCGACGGCTGGTCCGTCGCCTGCACCACCACCGCCGCCGCGCCATCACCAAAGAGCACGGCGACGTTGCGGTTGCTCCAGTCCATGTACCGCGAGATCAGCTCCACCCCGATCACCACCGCATTCCGGATCGTGCCGTTCTGCACCATGGCCGTGGCCGTGGACAGCCCGTAGATGAAGCTCGTGCACGCCGTGTTGATGTCCATCGCGGCCGCCCGCGTGGCGCCTAACGCCACCTGCACGCCGCTGGCGCTGTTGGGCACGATCTCGTCGTTCGAGCAGCCGCCGTAGATGATCAAGTCGACCTCGGACGGATCGAGCCCCGCGCAGGCGAGCGCGCGCGACGACGCCAGGGTCGCCATCTCGATGGCCGACACGTGCGCGATGCGCCGCTCCTTCATCCCCGTCCGGGTGGTGATCCACTCGTCGGACGTGTCGAGGAAGGTCGACAGGTCCTCGTTGGAGAGGACCGCCGGGGGCATGCCATCGCCCCATCCCGTGATCGCCGCGTACGGCATCAGTTCCACCTCAGTCCGCGCAATTGGTCCAGGTTGAGGTTCCCACCGGAGAGCACGCCAACGACCTTCGAGCCGGGCGGCATCTTGATGAGACCGTGGAGCATCGCGGCCACGCTGGCCGCCGCCGCCCCTTCGACCACGAGCTTGCACCGCTCCATGATCCAGATCATGGCGTCGAAGATCTCGCGATCCGGCAGGGCGACGATCTCGTCCACGTGACGCTGGACCATCTCGAAGTTGATCACCCCGGCCCGCCGCACGCGCAGGCCATCGATGATCGTCTGGCAATCGATCGTTTGCAGCGCACCGGCCTCGACGCTCATCTTCATCGCCGGCCCGTCGGACGACTCCACGCCGATCACCCGCGTCCGCGGGTTGTGCGCCTTGATCGCCTGGCACACCCCCGCGATCAGGCCCCCACCACCGATCGGCACGACGATCGCGTCCAGCTCCGGCCAGTCCTGCACGACCTCGAGCCCGAGCGTGCCCTGCCCCGCGATCAACTGCTCGTCGTCGAACGGGTGCACGTAGGTGAGCCCCTCGGTGCGCACGAGTTCCTTGGCCTTCTCGTTGGCCTCGTCCCAGATGGAGCCGTGGAGCACGACCTCGCCGCCATACGCCTTGGTGGCCGCGATCTTCGCGGGCGTCGCATTGGTCGCCATGCAGATGACCGCCCGGATGCCATGGATGCGGGCGGCCAGCGCCACCCCCTGGGCATGGTTGCCTGCGGAGGAGCACACCACCCCGCGCCGTTTGTCCTCCTCGGACATGAGGGCAAACTTGTTGAGCGGGCCGCGGATCTTGTACGACCCGACCCGCTGGAAACACTCGGCCTTGAGGCGCACGTCAAACCCCGTCGCCTCACTCAGTTGGCGGGAGGTGAGCAGCGGGGTGTGCTTGATATGGGGCGCGATGCGCGCCCGGACTTCCTCGAAGTCGCGGATCGTCAGGCTTTGCATGCAGGACACGTGAGGGGAACGTCGACCGCTAAACTCACTCCAGAGACGCCCGCGCGGAAGTCACGGGCAACGACGGGCAACCTCGCGCACGCGTCCGCGAATCGGCTCCCGATCCACGAATGGCGCCATCCCGTCGCGGGTGAATGACATCCGCGCGACCGGCTCCGACAGGCGGCGAACGATCTCCCTCGCCGCGGCGCAGTTGCCTGCCTGGGCCATCGCCGGCGCCCGCAGCGAACGCACCTCCATCCACACGCCGCGGGGATTCGTGCCCCCCTCGACCCGGGAGAACCACCGATCGGCGAACAACGCCTCGGCGTCGTCAAAGCGGTTGGCGTCCGCCAGGGCGCGCGCATAACGATAGACGAGTGCGGTCGGCATCCCGGGCTTGTCCGGGTAGCGATCGAGGAGGGCGGCGCGGGACGCTGCCGTGGCGCGACGCAGCACCTTCACCGAGTCCGCGAGCGCCCACATGCCGGGATTCCCCGGTTCCTTTCGCGTCCCTTCCTCGGCCAGCACGTCCGCGCGGGTCGTGTCGCCCAACAGGAGTGACGCCACGGCGAGGTTGCGATAGAGCGAGGGATACACGACGCCGGCCACGCGCAGGGAGTCCCACCGCGCGAACGCCGGACCAATGTCACCGCGCTGCATCTCGATCATGCCCAGGAGGAAACGCGCCGTCGCATCCTGTGGCATCCGTCGCGCGGCACTGTCCAGGACCTCGCGGATCACGAACCCGTGCGGGAAGGCGCCGAGCACGGACCGCGTCCGTGCCGTGTCCTGCATGTCCGCGACATCCTGC
>JAEUJK010000049.1 GCA_016794735.1 Gemmatimonadota bacterium
TAACTTGCGCCCGGCTCACTGACCCCCGTCGCGCCTCATGAACGGTTCGCCCGAGTTCCTCGAGTATTACCTCGTCGAAGCCGCCGAGTATCTCGACGCACTCGACCAGCTCATTGCCGTCCCCGAGGACCGCGTCCCGGACACGAACGCCCTCCTCGCCACCGCCAGGGCGCTGCGCGGCAGCTCCGCCATGGCCAAGGCCGACCCGATCGCGTCGATCGCCCGCGAGGTCGAGTCGCTCGTGGGACGCATCGCCGACGGCTCGACCCCGTGGGAAGCCGGCACCGCCGCCCTGCTCCGCCGGACCGTCGTCGACCTGCGCCTGCTGGTCCGCGGTGTCAGGGTCTGGGGCGCCAGGGAAGAAGCGTTGGCAGAAGCGCGCCTGGCGGAGCTCCGTCGCGTGGCGCCAACCGCAGCGACCACCACGCCGCGCCCGACGCCGACGCACGAGGCGACGGTCCCCGTGTTCATCGCCCTGCAGTCGGCTGCCATCGCCGCCGAACTCACGGCCTTCGTCAACGACTCGACCAACCGGCGTGCGCTCGACGACGCGGTGGGTCGTTCCCGGACCCTGCGCGGCGTCGCCGGCATCGGCGCCTTTCCGCCGCTCGCCGACGCCGCCGAATCCGTCGAGCGCATCGCCCGGCGTATCCTCCCCGATGCCCCGCTCACCGCGGGTGAAGTGCAGGCCTTCCGCACTGGGGCCGCGCTCTTTCGCGTCACCGCCGACCGACTCCGGACGACCGCGACCTACTCCGCGGCGCAGCAGGAGGCCGAGCAGTTCGCGTCCGCCCTCGCCGCGCTCGACCAGCCGACCTCGTCGACGCCACCGGTCGTTCGCATCGACCAGTTGTTCCACCCGGACCCCGGGCCGCACGTGGTCTCGCGCGCCGCAGCCCCGCCAGTCACGGCCGAGCAGCGCCTGCACAACGACCTGATGACGCGCGCCGAGCACCTGCAGCGGCTCGTTGGTGAAGGGCGCGAGGTGAGTGATCCCGTCTCGGCGGCACGTGTCCGGCGCGACCTCAACTCCACCACGCGCGACCTCGAGACCCTCGCGGCGTCGTACGGCGCGCACGAGTTGTCCGCCTTCTTCGCCGAATCCCGCGAGGCGCGCGACGTCCTGGGTGCCGTCGAACTCGACGCGCTGGATGCCGCCAGCCGGATCATCGCGCGCCCGTTTGATTCCATGGACGACCTCGAGCGATCCATCGCGACCGTGCAGCGTCGACGCCACCTCACGCCGGCGTCAGTCCCATCCATCCCGAATGCGGGGCCGCGGCCGTCGCGCGCCACGCCCACGGGGGCCGACCTCAAGGCGCTCCTCGGGACCGGGATCGCCGGCTTCAGCTCGCTGGACACCACGCCATTGAGCGAACCGGCCGACCTCGACGCCACGGATATCGTGCCGATCGAATCGCTCCTGTTCCGCGGTCCCGCCGCGATCGATCGCGCGATTGCGCTGCGCGATACGTGGCGCGCGCGCGGCATGCCGCCCGACGAGACGTTGCAGGAGATCTTCGACCTGTTGGACCTCGCCCGCCCCGACGCGTCATGAAGCTCGGCTGGAGAGCGTGGCTGGGGGTGGCGTTCAGTGCGGCGGCCCTCTGGTATGCGATGCGCGGTGTCGACTTCCACGAGGTGGGTCGCGTCCTGGCCGGGTCCAACTGGGGGATGTTCCTCGCCTCCGGGTTTGTCGCGACCCTCGTCTTTCCGCTCCGCGCACTCCGGTGGCGCGTGATCCTCGAGCCGGTGGTGGACGTGCCGGTGGCTCCGCTGTGGCGATCGATTGCGATCGGGATGATGGTCAACAACGTGGCCCCGGCCCGCGCCGGTGAGATCGCCCGCGCGTTCGCGATCACCCGCGAGGATCGTCGGCTCGCCTTCTCCACCGCCGTGGCGTCGCTCGCCGTCGACCGCGTGATCGATGCCGTCGTGGTGGTCGTGATGCTGGTGCTGGCGGTGATGGCATCCGACATCCCGGCTGACACCACGATCAACGGGTGGACCATCACGCGAACCACGCGGGTCACGGGTGGGATCGCCGCCGTCGCCCTCGCCGGGTTGCTCGGCCTCGCCTTCTTTCCATCGTTGGTCACGCGGCTCTTCGACGGCATCGTCGGTCGCCTGACGCCCGGGCTGCATCGCAAGCTGAGCCCCCTGGTGGGATCCCTGCTGAGCGGCTTCGCGGCCCTGCGATCGCCCGTGCGGTTCGCGCGTATCGTCGGGTGGGCCGTCGTGATGTGGCTGGTGAATTCGCTCGCCTTCTACCTGGGCTTCCTCGCCGTGGGCATCGACGCGCCGTTCACGGCCGCCGTCTTCGTGCAGTCGCTGGT
>JAEUJK010000073.1 GCA_016794735.1 Gemmatimonadota bacterium
CCGAGCCCGTCCTGGATCTCGTAGCGCTTGAACTCCATGCGCTGGCCGGCCACGTCACCGAGGTAGATGCCGCCGTCCGTGAGGACGCCGTCCACGTCGAGCCCCACCAGGCGGATGCGCGCCGCCAGGGCGCGGCCTTCCTCCGATGCGCTGAGGTGCGCAAACGGGGCCAGCGTCATGGACGTGCCGCCTCCCATACCCTAACGACGCGTCGCAGTAGTGCCGGGAGCGCATCCAGCGGGAGCATGTTGGCCCCGTCGCTGGGCGCACGTTCGGGATCCGGGTGCGTCTCCAGGAAGAGGCCGTCCACGCCGGCCGCGGCGGCCGCGAGCACCAGGGTCGGGATGTGCTCCCTCGCCCCTCCGCTCGAGCCGCCTTCGCCCCGCCCCGGCTGTTGCACGGAATGGGTGCCGTCGAAGATCACGGGCGCGTGGGTCGCGGCACGCAGGCGCTCGAACGCGCGCATGTCGACGACCAGGTCCCCGTATCCGAAGAAGGTGCCCCGTTCCGTGACGGCAACCGAGCCGGGGCCCGCGGAGGTCGCGGCCGCGCGGACCTTCGCGACGGCACCCGCCATCCCCTCCGGGTGCATCCACTGTCCCTTCTTGATGTTCACCGGCTTCCCCGTGGCGGCGGCCGCCTCGAGCAGGTCGGTCTGGCGGCAGAGGAAGGCCGGGATCTGCAACACGTCGACCACCTGGGCCGCGGCCGCACATTGCTCCGGCAGGTGGACGTCGGTGAGCACGGGGAGCCCGGTGGCCTCGCGCACGCGGCGCAACGCCTCGAGTCCCTCGTGCATGCCCGGGCCGCGCGCCGCGCCGGCATTCGATCGGTTGGCCTTGTCGAACGAGGCCTTGTAGATCACGCCGCCCGGCAGCTGGTCGGCGAGCGAGGCCAACGCCTCACCCACGCGCAGGTTGAGTGCGTCGTCCTCGACGACACATGGCCCGGCAATCAGGAACAGCTTGCCGGCGGGAAACCCGTGGTAGGCCATCAGGACGCGTCGCCCGCCACGGTCGCGGGAACACTCGTCGGGGTCGCTGCCTTGCGGCGCATCGCGGCCCCGATGAAGCTCTGGAAGAGCGGATGCGGGTGCGTGGGACGCGACTGCAGTTCGGGATGGAACTGGCACCCGATGAACCACGGGTGCGACGCGTGCTCGACGATCTCGACCAGCGATTCGTCAGGCGAGAGCCCCGCGAGGCGCAGGCCGTGCTCCTCGAACTGTTCCCGATAGGCGTTCGACACCTCATAGCGGTGGCGATGCCGCTCGCTGACTTCCGGCGCGCCGTAGATCTCGGCGACCTTGGTCCCCTTGGTGAGCCGGCACGGATAGGCGCCGAGGCGCATCGTGCCACCCATGTCGGTGACATGCTTCTGCTCCTCGAGCAGCGACACCACCGGATGGGCGCACTCCGGCTTGAACTCGCTCGAGTGCGAGTCGTCGAGGTTGAGCACCGTGCGTGCGAACTCGATGATCGCGACCTGCATGCCGAGGCAGATGCCGAAGAACGGCAAGCGCGTCTCGCGCGCCGCACGGATCGCCTCGATCATCCCCTCGACGCCGCGGACGCCGAACCCACCCGGGACCAGCAGGCCGTGGAAGCCGGCGAGGATCTCGCGCGCGCGATCCGCCGAGGTGAAGTCGTCGCTGGAGAGCCACTTGATCTCCACCCCCACGTCGTTGCCGATGCCGCCGTGGATCAGGGCCTCCTGCACGCTCTTGTAGCTGTCCACGAACTGCGTGTACTTGCCCACCACGGCAATGCGCACCTTGTCGCGCGGCTGCACGACGCGATTGACCAGCGTCTCCC
>JAEUJK010000167.1 GCA_016794735.1 Gemmatimonadota bacterium
CGCCCGCGTGGCCCGGCCCTCGATGAAGACACCATTCGGTTGGTACTTCGACTTGTGCTTGGGGCACTGGAAGCGCTGGTCACGGGGATTCCAGCGCAGGGCCGTGTTCTGGTGCGGGCAGGACAGGGCGAACGCCCACACGCTGTGCTGCTGCCTGACGAGGATGACTTCCGCGTCCTTGTCGATGCGCACTCCGTCGGTGGCCGGGACATCGTACGACTTGCGCGCGCCATCCACGGCCAAGGGAGCCATCGCGGTGGTTCCGGCCGCATCGAGCTCAGGCGTTCCAAGCCAGAGACCGATGGCCGCGAGGCTGCTGCCGAGGCGCGCGAGAAACTCCCGACGCCCGGAGAGTTCGCATGGAGTGCACGCATCATCGTGGGACATGGTCATGCCGCGTTGACGAGGACCGTGCCGGCCACCGTGACGAGGGCCCAGAGCGTGAGACTGACCCACGCGTGCATCCGCAGGCGTCGCCAGAGAGCATCCGTTACCGGCAACGACGCCCGCACACGCGATTCGGTGCGCGCGAGGCCCGCGCCATTGGCGAGCAGGAGTGTCACGAGACCCAGCTTGACCCAGAACACGGGTGAGGCCAGGAACGTCTCGAGGTCGGCGGTCGCGAGGGCGAGCCCGCTGATGAACAACACCGTGAGCGCCACCAGGACCGGCCGATGAACGGCGCGAAGTTCCTCGGCGATGCGCGACGCATCGGGCACGGTCGCTCGCAGGGTGAGTCGATCGGCGCCAATGGCGAGCCCGCCGGCTCCAAGGAGTGCTAGGATGTGGATGGTCGTGACGGTCGTCGATACGAGCGTCGAGTCCGCGTACAACGCACTCCATCCAGCGAACGGTGCGGCCAGGTCGGTGATCGAAGGCATGGGCACCTCAGTCCTTGAAGAACCACATGAGGCCGGTGCCCACGGTGCTCAGCCCGATCGAGACAAGCGCCGCATTCCGGTGATCGGTGGCACGGTTGCCCCGCGTCCCACCGCGCTCGCCCTCATCCCCGTCATCGTCATCGGCGAGGCTTGCGGTGTAGAGGAAGCCGGCGTCTGCGGCGAGCAGGAGCGCGCTGTGCACGAGCCGCTTGCCGCGTCCATTGGGGTCGCGACGTGCGTCCCACAGGTTCCAGAGCCCGGTGACCGTGTTGGCCGCGAACAGGACGCCGATGGTGGACGCCACCGCGGCGTGGGTATCGCGCGTGCCTGACGAGACGGTTTCATCGTTGAGCAACTTGTTCCCGAGCCAGTATTCGGTCGCGAACAGGGGCACCATCGCATAACTGCCCCATCGATGCATCGTTAGGCGGCGACCGTACCACTCGGAATACTCGACCGCCCGGCGGCGCGGCGGCTGTGGCGCGCGGGGGATCGCGGCCGGGGTGGCCGCCGGCAGCGGAAGTCGGGCTGTCTCCATCGCCACCGCGGCGGCGCTATCGGGGCGCACGGTATCGGCGGCCGCGCGAATCGTATCGGAGCCAGCGATGCCGAGGCTGGCGATCAGGACGAGAAACACCTTACTCCAGGGTGACAGGATCGGTGCGTGCGGCGTGCGCGACCACCTCCATCACATCGCACACGCCCTCATTCGCGCGACACGCATCCTTGCCGTGACCCTAGGCGCCGTCCCACTCCACCGGCGTACGGAATCTCCCGACGCTGTATCGGAGATTCCCGCCGGCACTACCCAGCGCGTGCGCGAAGACCCGCCTCCACGTCGCGCATCACGACTGGGGCCGGCAGCGTGTATCCGTCCTGTCGGCGCGTGGGCACCGTCACCTTCGCGACCTGCCCGGCGCGATCGAGCTCAACGATCGCCGAGACGCGGTCCTCCGGACCCTGCGCGACCCCGATGACGAGTGTCCACGTCCCTTCGGCGGCCCACTGCTTCCTGAGCGCGAACACGCCCGTGCGTGACGTGCGCTCGAAGTCCAGGGCCACGGTGCGACGCTGTCCATTCACGATCCCCTCTGCAGTCCCGCTCACCGGGAAGTTCATCGGATTGCCGTGGTGAAAGGCGTGCACCACGAGGAAGGCGTCCTTCGTTGAGCTGTCGTACGGATTCACCGGATACTCGATG
>JAEUJK010000229.1 GCA_016794735.1 Gemmatimonadota bacterium
CGCGGCGACACGTACCGAATGGTCGGGTGATCCTCGTCGAGCATCCGGTCGATACTCCGCCCCCACACCGCCGCGCATGCACGGAGATGCGCCACGATGTCGCGGACCGACCACGCATCGGGTGCGGGCTGGCGGTGAAGCAACCCGTCGTTGCAACCGCTGGTGATCCGCGCGAGCTCTACCGGCATCGCCGTGAGCAAGGCGAGAACTGTGGCGGGATCCTCGGCGGCGGAAGGTCGCGGTGCCCGGGATATGCGTCCCATGGTTAGGTAGTGATGGCGAGGCTCGGGGATCCTCCCTGACGTTACCGCACGCGCGCCGGTCGCGCTGCCCCGTCGTGCAAGGCGGCGATCGACGACCACACGTAACGGTACGCCAGGGTGTCCCGACCTTCGACCGTCGCGCGGGTGACCTGCTCGTGCGGGGTTGCCTGGCACTTCATATAGAAGCGCTGCGCCGCGACGTTGCTCGCGTACACCCAGAGATACACGCCGCCGACAGCACCGCGCGCCTGCAGTTCCGTGGCCACTCCGGCGAGCAGTGCTCGCCCGAGCCCCGCCCCGTGACGGTCGGGGAGGACATGCAGGTTGTCGAGCAGGTGGCCAAAGACCGGATCCGCGACGAGGCACGCATAGGCGAATCCCGTGAGCTCGCCATCCTCCTCCGCGACCAGGCCGAACGCTGAGGGACTTTCGATTTCGTGTCGCCGGGCGATCCACGCCGTAGAGCGTTCATCATCGATCGGCCCCGCGAGGAACGCGTCGCTCAACTCCTCACGGTACGCGTGTCGCCAGCTCGTGGCGTGAAGGCGTGCCACCGCGTCGACGTCCATTGCCGTCATCCGACGAATGGGCACGGACGGTTACCGATCGGAAAGCAGCTTCACGGCGCGATTGGCCAGCTCCTGGAGTTGGCGATCGCGCTCGCGCGCCCACCGCGGCACGCGAATGACGTTGGCCCCAAAGGCAAAGAGCGCGATGCCGCCAAACATGCTGGCCACCACCATCGCCTTGTCCGGCTTGCCGGCGAGGGTCACCACCGCACCCATCAGCACGGCCATCGCACCAGTGGCTACGCCGAGCACGTTCAACGCGATCGCGTCATCCTTGAGCGTGGCAAGCCGCAGTTGGTGTCCGTGCTCCGTGGGCTCCACGCAGATGTGCAGGTTCCCGTTCCTCCACTCGCGCAGTCCACCGGTACTGCTCATCTCAAGGGTGGTGCCGAAGGTCGTCCGGAACGCGGTGACGAGTTGCTCCCACTCGCGCTCCGTGGGCTCGCGTGGCAGGTCCACCACCCGCGACAGTCCGACCGGCAACCCCAGGGCGCGACGCACCGGCGCCGCGCGGCCTCGCGCATCGAGCGTCGCCGCCGCGGCGGCGACACGTCCGGGATCGATGCCCGCCTCGCGTGCGATCTGCCGCAGCTCGTCGAGCGAAAGACCACCCGATTCGGCCGGGAGTGCCCGATCGCGGTCGTCCCCCGTCGTGGCGAGGCTGAAGATCTCACGGACTTCGTCGTCCCCGTACCGCCGTGTTGACATGGTGTGGATTGTATGGCACGCCCTGTGGGATGGCTACGCCCCCACGCGCGTCCACTACGTCAGCCGTCGCGCTGCGGTTCCGGCGCAGGCCGGGTGGCCCCCAGCGCGATCCGATACCGCAGCCCTTCCGTACCGCCGTACATCGGCAGCTTGGCGAATCGCTCGTGGAGCACACCCCCATTGGCCTCGATGACCCGTTGCGATGCCACGTTGTCGGGATCCGTCGTTAGCTCGACATACGGCAGGTTGAGGGCTCGCGCCTCCTGCAGCATCAGCGCCAGCGCCGCGGTCGCATACCCCTGGCGCCGCTTCCATGGGACCACCACGTACCCGATGTGCCCGAGGCATGTGGGTGGAAGCTCCACCGTACCGCGCTGCCAACGGAGGCTGATCCGCCCGGCAAACTCCCCGTCCCATATCCACCGCGTGATGCTCGGCAGGCGCGCCGCGAGGGTCCGGTCGGGGAGCTGGATGGGTGGCAGGCGACCTTCGCGATCCTCCGCCTCGGCGAGGAGGGCGGCGGGATCACTCAGTGCGCGCTCACGCACCCGCTGGGCCGGTGAGTCCGCCGGTACCCAGCCGCGATCGAGGGCCGACAGGAGTGACGGCAGGTGTTCCCGTGTGGGCCTGATGAGCTCGACGCGCGAGGAGGTCGTCACGACGGACGCAGGCTGTGCGCCGAGGTTGCCGCTGACGTGCAGTGCGCCATTCGTCGTCGCATGTCCTC
>JAEUJK010000244.1 GCA_016794735.1 Gemmatimonadota bacterium
TGGATGGCGAGGTCGATCTCCTCCACGGTGTACTCGTTCTCGCGCGCCACGAGCAGCTCGTGGATGAGCTCCGTGGCATGCGGGCCGACGATGTGCGCGCCGAGGATCTCTCCGTACTTCGCGTCGCGAATGATCTTCACGAAGCCCTCGGTCTCACCCGACGTACGCGCGCGGCCATTCGCCGAGAAGGGGAACTTGCCGACCTTGTAGTCGAGCTTCTTCTCCTTGCACTGCGCCTCGGTCAACCCGATCGACGCAACCTCGGGATGGCAGTAAGTCGCGTTGGGGATGTTGCCGTAGTTGATGGCGTGCGCATGCTGCCCGCCGAGCAGGTCGGCGAGGACATGGCCTTCCCGCGATCCCTTGTGCGCGAGCATCGGCGCCCCGATGACGTCACCGATCGCGTAGATGCCCTTGGCGGTGGTCTCGTACGTCTTCGGGTCCGCCTTGATGAAGCCGCGCTCCGTGAGCTGGACCCCCGCTTCCTTGAGGCCGAGCTGTTCAACGTTAGGCGCGCGGCCGGCCGCCACGAGGACCTTCTCCACGTCCAGCGCTTCCTTCTTGCCGTTTTCCTCGACCGTGAGCTTCACCGAGTCCTTGCCCACCTTCACGTCGGAGAGCTTGGCGGCCACGTGCAGCTGGATCTTCCGCTTCTTGAAGGCCCGCCCCAGCTCAGCCGAGCAATCGGCGTCCTCGAGCGGCAGGATCCCGGGCATGACCTCGATGAGGTGGACCTCGGAGCCAAACGCGTTGAAGACGTCGGCGAACTCGCAGCCCACCGCCCCTGCGCCAACGACGGCGATCGACTTGGGCGCCTTCTCGAGCACGAGCGCCTCGTCCGAGGAGATGACGGTGGTCTTGTTGAGCTCGAGCCCGACCTGCGGCAGTCCCTTCACGCGGGAGCCGGTCGCAATGACGACGGCCTTCTTGGCCTCGTGGGTCTCGCTTTTCCCATCGGCCCCGGTGACGACGACCTTCTTGCCGCCGCCGAGCGTCGCGACGCCCTTGATCCAGGTGACCTTGTTCTTCTTGAAGAGGAACTCGACGCCCTTGGAGTTCTGCGTGGACACGGTGCGGGACCGCTTCATGGCGACCCCGTAGTCGAACTTGACGTCGCCGACGCTGACCCCGAACTCGGCTGCGTGCTTGACCTTGTTCGCGATGGAGGCTGACTCTAGGAGGGCCTTGGCCGGGATGCAGCCCCAGAGGACGCAGGTGCCGCCGAGCGCTTCCCGCTCGATCACGGCGGTGGAAAGCCCGAGTTGGCCGCAGCGGATGGCGCCGACATAACCAGCCGGGCCGCCGCCGATGAAGATGACGTCGTACGAAGCCATGTAGGAGTCGTGGGTCGGGAGTCGTGGGTGCGCGTGCCCGGTGGAAACTAATCGCACCACCGGGCCATCACCGCGTAACCCGCGCCCGTTCGGCTGCCGCGCGCCAGCGCCCCCGCTGGGGGCGCTAGCGTCGCTCTGGCGCCACCCGAACCCGCCGCGTGACGCTGCGGACGCCGTCCGACTCGGTGACGTCCAACTCGGCGCCAGACGACGTGACCACGGCCTCGCGGCCGCGCGCGAAGGAGAGGATGGCTCCCGTGCGCGCATCACGGACCATCACGCCGGCCGCCGCATTGTCCGCACTGCGAATCCGGACTCCGCGTCCCTCCCGGGCCGCGGCAGGCGATGCGGCGACCTGCTGCCGCGAGGCCGCGGCCCGGCGCACGGCCTGACGACCGCCGCCGGTGATTTCGAGCTGCTCCGGCGAGATGCCGCGCAGCATGTCCATGGGGATGACGAAGGCGAAGTGCCGCGCCGTGGGGTCCGGGCTGTCTCCCGGGACGTCGGCGTCGAAGGCGAGGTCAATGAGCGACTCCCCGGCCGGGCCCGTGGCGCGCAGGCGATACGGCCCGACGCGCTCCGGGAGCGACGGTGGTGCGTTGACCTCGAACGCCGGCTCGAGGATCAGCTGTCCGCGCTGCACGCGGCCCCAGACGAGGAGCCCGGGGCGCGGGGTGGGATTCGCACCGACCACACGCCCGGCGGTGACGAACCCGTTGGTCGTGCGGTAGTTCAGGACTGCTGTGTACGTGTAGTCGCTGATCCACGGGTTCGAGCAGTATCCCATGAGGTCAGCCAGGGTCGGTGCCTTGAGGGCGGCGCTCGTGAGGGAGTAGCCGTACTGCCCGATGGCACCGCCCGAGTACGGGAACGAGGCGTCCGGGCTCCCGGCCCCGCCGCAGGGGGCATGGAAGCGCCCGAAGTTGTGGCCCAGTTCGTGGGCGACGACTTCCGATGCGCTCGGCAGGTGGTCCCAGGACAACGTGGCGCGACCGGGGACGTACCCGAGTCCCGCGATGCCCGAGAAGTACCCGACCTTCGCGATGCCGGCGTAGTACCGCGTCGAGCCGTCCGAGACCCGAAGGGCGTTCAGCTCCGAGAGGATCTGGCTCCAGGCCCCGTTGCCGTCATCCGCCTGCAACACGGGCGCATTCGTCGTGTAGGCCGCGCGGACATCGATGTTCGTGGTGCCGATGGGGAACATCGCGAGGGCGTCGGCGAGGAACGAGCTGGCGTTGCCCGCGTTGACGTTGCCGGTGTTGCCGTTGACGCTCTGCGTCACGGGCACGAGGCGCACGTCGAACGACGGCAGTGTGCGCACGTCCATGGCGAGCGCGCTGCCGGAGACCGGGTACTGGTTGTCCGAGTCCGACGACTCCGTCACGGCATTCGTGGGGTCGACGTCGGCGAGGATCTTGAGCCCGGGCTGCATCAGCGAACCCGGGATGAGCGTGTTCCACGACGCCGAGAGTGGCGACTGCGTGATGGTGGTCGGCACGCTGGACGACGGCGCGGCGATCGTGACCGTCGACTGCAGCGTGGTCCCCTGGTAGAACCGGACGCGCACCGCGGCCGACGTGGCATTACTCGTGTTGGCCTTCACGAAGACGCGGAGCAGGCCGTCCTTGCCGGCCACGAGGGGCACGGCGCCCGCATAGGTCTGCACGACCTGCTGCACGTGCATGCCGTCGATCGTGAGGTTGAGCGTGGACGGCGGCGGTGGGCCGCCGGAACCGACGTACGTGACCGTCACGCTCGATGTGACGCCGCCCCCCACCGTGGCGAGCGTGGTCGCGGGGGTGACCGAGTAGGTCGTCCCCGAGACGGTGACGGGGGCTGCCAAGAGGGAGTAGCCGCCTTGCAGCAGGCCGTTCAGCGTGGTGGATCCCGTGAGCACCTGCGAGAAGCCGTTGGGGCCCGTCATGGTGACCGCCGCTGGCGTGCCGCCGGGGAGTCCCGTGATGTTGACGTTGAGGGCACCGGTTGCGGTCTGGTAGGTAACCGAGGCCTGCAGCGCCGTCGTCGACGCCGGCACGTTGATCACCTGCGACGACGGGTTCGGTGCCCAGAAGGAGTTGCCACTCTGCGCGAGCTGCGCAGACAGCGTGTATGCGCCCGGCGTGAGGCCGGTGACCAGCGTGCTGCCGGTCAAGGCCCGGCTGAATCCACCGGGGCCGGCGAGCGTGAGGTTGGCCGGCACGTTGATGGGGAGGCCGTTCACGGTCAGGCTGACCATGCCGGACGCGAGCGCGTAAGCAATCGTCGCCTGCGTGGGCGTGGCCCCCGCGCTGACCGTGGCCTGCTGGCTCGCGGTGGACGCGGCATACACGTGCACACCGGCCATCGTGGACGCGGCCGCGATCGTGTACGTCCCGGGCTTGAGGCCCGTGAGCGTTGAGGTGTTCGCGACCGTCGTGCTGAAGTTGTCCGGCCCCGAGACCGTCACGTTCGCGGCGATGGACTGCGGCAGTCCGTTGATCACGATGGCGAGCGATCCGCGCGTGATCGCGTAGGACACACTCGCGACGGCTGGCTGGTTGGAGGCCGCAACGATCACGGTCACCGGGGCGCTGCTCGCGCCCCAGGTCACGCCGGAGATCGTGACGTCGTTCCCCGTCACCGTATACGACCCGGGAACCAGGCCGGTGATCACCTCACTGGCGGCGAGCACGCGGAGGTAGTTGCCAGGCCCCGTCACGCGCACCTGCGCCGAGGCGTTGCCCGGAAGGCCGCTGACGTCGACCGCGAGGCGTCCGGTGGCGATGGCGTAGTTCAGGCTGGCCGTGACCGGTTCGAGCGAGGCGGCCACGACAATCGGCGGGAGCGGTGCGACGCGGTACTGGTCGGCGCCCACCGAGACGGCGGCGCCAGCGAGTGTGTAGGATCCCGGAGCGAGGTTCGTGATGGTCTCCCCGGATTGGACCACGCGGCTGTACGCATTTGGACCGGTGAGCGTGGCCGTGGCGGTGGCACCGCCCGGCAACCCGCCGATGAGGACCAGCACGCTGCCGGTGGCCAGTTCCCACGTGTGGGCGACCGTCGTGGGGGTGGCGCTCGCATTCACCTGCACGATGCGCGGCGTGGAGGTTGGCGCCCAGGTGTGTCCCTCGGCCGATACCGTGGCCGGAGTGATCGTGTAGGAGCCTGGTGCCAGGCCGCCGACGCGGGCGACACCGGTGGCGTTGCGGGAGTATCCGTTGGGTCCGGCGATCGCGACGGCAGGGGCGGCCCCCGTGGGCAAGCCCGTTGCCTGGAGGACGAGGCTGCCGGTGGCGAGGCTCCACGTCACGCTCGCCGTTGCGCTTCCGCCCGCGCTCACGGTGACGCTCTGCGATGCCGCGGTCGCGGCGTAGCGATCCTCTCCGTCGACCACGTCACTTGCTGCGATGGTGTAGGCCCCGGGCGCGAGGTTGGTGAGCGTCTCCGTGGCCGCGACCGTGCGCGAGAATCCCGACGGACCGCTGACCGTTGCATTGCCGGCGGCGGTGGCGGGTAGCCCGGTGATCGTGATCGTAAGTGATCCGACGCGATTGTCGTTGCCGCCACCGGTGGGTCCGCCTTCGCTGCCTCCACAGGCAGCGAGCAGGGTGAACGCCAGGAGGTGCCAGGTCAGCCGGGTCAGGTGGGTCGTAGGCATCATTAGAGCGCGCGTGGTCGGTCACGAAAGACGCCTCGCGTGCGTGCGCAGCAACGGCTGAGCTGGCCATGTGATGGGGATCACATTGGACGCGTTCGCGGCCGACATT
>JAEUJK010000259.1 GCA_016794735.1 Gemmatimonadota bacterium
CGGCGTCGATCGCTGGTCGACGACCACGGCGCCTGGCACCGGCGCCTGGCCCAACCGTTCGACGAGCGCGACGGTGTCGAGGGCGCTCGTTCCCGCGGTGGCGGCCGCGACCAGCTGCTCCAGCGCGTCGGCCCCCTCGAACAGGAGGTCCAGGGTGGCGCGGTCCAGCGGTTGGTTGCCGCTCCTTATCGCGTCGAGCCGGCTCTCGATCGCGTGGCTCAGCTCCGCGACCGGGGCATATCCCATCGCGCCAGCCATCCCCTTGATGGTGTGCACCGACCGGAACAGCGCATCGATCGGGTCGCGGCGGTTCGGGTCCGCCTCCAGGTCCACCAGCGCGTGTTCGATCGCCGTGAGGTGATCGCGGCTCTCGGAGACGAAGAGGTCGCGATAGCGCGACACGGCGGCTTTCCCGCCTTAGCCCAGGACCCGCTGGACCGCTTCGAGCACCCGGCTCGGCTGGAACGGCTTCACGACGAAGTCGCGCGCCCCGGCCTGGATTGCCTCCACGACCAACGCTTGCTGTCCCATCGCGCTGCACATCAGCACGCGGGCGCCCGGATCGCGCTGGGTGATCGCGCGCACGGCGTCGATCCCGCCCATGTCCGGCATCACGATGTCCATCGTGACGAGGTCGGGCTTCAGCTCTTCGTAGCGCTGGACGGCTTGTGCGCCGGTTTCGGCCTCGCCGACGATCTCGAACCCGGCCTGCGACAGGATGTCGCCCAGCATGGTCCGCATGAAGATCGCGTCGTCACAGATCAGTACTGAGTGGCTCACGGTCGGTCCCCCTGACGGCGACCGCGACGTCGCCCCGCCCTATGCGAGCGACTGCGTCGCGAGTTCGCGCACGTCAACCTCAAGGACGACCGCGTCGGCGAAATGTCCCACCTCGCGGATGAGCCCGCCCGGACCCTGCCCCTTCAGCAGCTTGCTTACCCTTCCCTCATCCGGATCGACCGAGATGACCTCCCGGACCTCCTCCACCAGGAGCCCGAAATTCCGGCCCTCGACCGCGAGCACCACCACCTCGACCATCTCTCCCTCGGTGGGGCCCCCGCCGAGCTTGACCGCGAGGTCGACGATCGGGAGGAGCTGCCCGCGCAGGTTGATCAGCCCGCGCACCTCGGGGCCGGCGCCTGGAATCCGGACCGTGGGGAGCATGGCGGTGATCTCCCTCACACAATCGGCATCCAACGCGTAGGTCACCGCGCCGCTCGAGACCAGGAGAAGCTGTCGACTCACGGCTCGGCGCCCTCGTTGAAGAAGCCGAGGTCATCGAGTGGGTCTGCGGCATCCAGGATGGACGGGTCCCTCGCCACCGCGGAGAGGGTGGCCTTGAGGTCCGCCGGCAACGGCGAGCGGAAGTCCATGTCCGCGCCGGACGCCGGGTGGCGGAATCGCAGCCGCGCGGCATGCAGGAAATGGCGCCCGGCTGGCAACTTCACCAGCCGACGACCACCACCACCGCCGTAGACGTCGTCCCCAACCACGGGATGCCCCAGGTGCGACAGGTGGACGCGAATCTGGTGCGTCCGGCCGGTGTGCAGGTGCGCTCGCAGCAGGTCGACGCTGTCGTACCGGGCGAGGCGCACGAACGTGGTCTTCGCCGCCTTTCCGGTGCGCACCACAGCCATGCGCTGGCGATTGCGCGGATCGCGCGCAAGCGGCTGGTCCACGTCGACACGGTCCGACTCCAGGTGGCCCCAGGCGAGCGCCGCATAGCGACGCACGATCTCGCGACGCGTCAGGGCATCGCCGAGGATCCGGTGCGCCCGTTCGGTGCGCGCGATGAGGAGGAGCCCGGAGGTGTCCTTGTCGAGCCGGTGCACGAGCCCTGCGCGTTCCGCCCCGCCAAGCTCGGACAGCGGGCCGCCACGCCCCGCCAGGGCGTTGACCACCGTCCCCTCCCAGTGACCAGGGGCCGGATGCACCACCATCCCGGCCGCCTTGTCGATCACCAGCAGTTCCTCGTCCTCGTAGACGACCGCGAGCGGCAGGTCCTGCGGGATCACGGCCCGACCGGCGGGGGCCGGCACCTCGACCACCACGACGTCACCGGCCGTTGGCTTGTAGGCTGCCTTCTCGCGCCGTCCGTTCACCAGGACGCGCGCCTCGGCCACCCATGTGGCGGCCTGCGTGCGCGAGACGTCGAGATGGCGCGCCACCAACAGGTCGAGGCGGACATCGCTGTCCGCCTCGACGGGAATCGTGTGTGACGTGCCCGTCCCGGGCACCGCGCTCATGTGGCCCCGGATGGTCCGGTGCCTAACGCCGCCGCGCGCGCGGCCGCCCGGTCCTCGCCCCACAACACGAGCGCCAGGAGCACGGCACCGACCGACACCGCCATGTCCGCCACGTTGAAGGTCGGCCACCGGGCTGCGCCGATCCCGACGTCGATGAAGTCCACGACGCCACGCGGCGAGATGATGCGGTCCACGAGGTTGCCCAGGGCCCCGGCCGTCACGAGCGCCACCGCGGTCGTGCGCCAGTGATCGCCCGGCTTCGTGTCGCGGTACAGGTTGGCGAGGATGAACAGGGCCGCCACCGTGAGCGCCATGAAGATCCAGCGCGAATACGGGCCGAGGTGCAGCCCGAAGGCTGCACCCGGGTTGTAGACCAGCGTCCATCGGAGGGTGTTCCCGAGGACCTCGCGCGGCACATAGAGCACCAGCACCTGCTCGGCGATCGCCTTCGTGACCCGATCGGCCACGACGAGCACCGCCACCAGCGGGACGAACAGGGCGAGCTTACTTCTTGGCATCTTCCTCTTTCTGCTTGCACTTGATGCAATACCGCGCGTGCGGCAGCGCATCGAGCCGCTCGAAGGCGATCTCGTCCCCGCAGCTGTGGCACTTCCCGAACGTCTCGGGAGACTTGTACAGGCGTCGCAGCGCCTGGTCGATGTGCCAGAGGAAACGCCCCTCCTGGCTCGCGAAGAGGAAGGCCTTTTCCCGCTCCATGGCGTCGGTGCCCTGGTCCGCCATGTGGAACGAATAGGCGCTCAGGTCGCCGTCTGCCGACTGTGGCGTGGCCCCGAAGACGTCATCGTAGTGGCCCAACTCCTTCATGACCCGCCGACGCTCCTCGAGCAACCGCTTCTCGAAGTGCTGGAGGTTCTTCTTGCTCATCGCCTTCGGCTTCTTGGCACCGGCAGGAGTCGACATCGTTCTACTGATCCACGATGAGGGCAACGCGCACCTGGAGTCCATCGAGCTCCACGAGCTGCGCCGCGACGTGTCCCGGGGCGTGCCCCTCACCCACCTGCAGGTGAGACGCCAACACCTCCCCGGACATCCATTCAATATACTCCGAAGTGGAAGCTTCGATCTCCGGGTCCCCCCAAACCCACAGGCGGATCCGGTCGGAGACGGCAAATCCGGCGTCCTTGCGCATGCGCTGGACGCGGCTCACGAGCTCCCGCGCCAGCCCTTCCCGGCGCAGCGCCGGGGTCACCGCCGGGTCCAGCGCCACAAAACGTCCCTCGGCCTCCTTCACCAGGAGGTCGCCGGCAGCCCGCCGGACCACCGTGAGGTCGTCGGGCTCCAGGGTCGCCGCGGCCCCCTCGACGTCGATGGTCACCGGCTCCCCGCGCTCGAACTGGCGGACCGCGTCGGAGCTGAGCGCGTTCACCGCCTTCGCGGCCAGCGGGGTCGCCTTGCCGAAGCGCTTGCCTAACGCCTTGAAGTTGGCCTTGGCTTCGAGCGTCACCAGGTCATCGCCCGACGACGCCAGCACGACCTGCTTGATGTTGAGCTCCGCGGCGAGGATGGGCAGCAGCGATTCCACCGTCGCGGCCCGGCTGGCCGGCACCACGCACACGGCGCGTCCCAGCGGGCGCCGCACGTTGATCCCCGCCTCCTCACGCGCCGCGCGGCCGAGCCGCGACAACTCGCGCACCTCCGCCATCGCCAGCTCCAGCTCGCCCTCGCGGTGAGGGGCCACCGACCGGTAGTCGGTGAGGTGCACCGAACCGCCCTTGAGCTCGCGATAGATCCAGTCGGAGACAAAGGGGGCGATCGGGGCCAGCAGCCGACAGGTCGTGGCCAGCACCTCGTGCAAGGTCGCGAAGGCCGCCCGGTTGTCGTCGCTGGTGACCTCGTAGAACCGCGCGCGCGACTGGCGCACGTACCAGTTGGACACATCGTCGACCACAAACTGCATGATGCTGCGGGCCGCGGCCGTGGCATCGAACGCCGTCAACGCCGCATCCACCGCCGCCTCGACACTCGCCAGGCGCGCCAGGATCCAGCGGTCCATGGCCGGCCGGTCCGCCACGGCGGGCGCGGGCTGCTCTGGCGTCCACCCGTAGTTCGCATACTGCGCGAAGATGCCGGAGTAGACGTTCTTGAGCGTGACCAGGAAGCCGGCCGCGGTATCACGAATCACCTGCTCGTCGAACCGCTTCGACACCCCGAGCGACGACGACGCCACCAGGAAGAGGCGCACGGCATCCGCGCCGTGCCGCTCGACCACCGCGAACGGATCGACCGTGTTGCCCCGCGACTTGGACATCTTCTGCCCGTTCGCATCGGTCACGAGGTCGTTCACCACGACGGTACGGAACGGTGCGGTCTGTCGCGGGCCCGCGGATGCAGCAAACGTGTTGTTCGGGAGTGCATCGCCGAGCGCCGTGCCGATCGCCAGCAGCGAGTAGAACCACCCGCGGGTCTGGTCGAGCCCCTCGGCGATGAAGTCCGCCGGGTACTGCGCCTCGACGACCTCGCGGTTCTCGAACGGGTAGTGCCACTGCGCAAACGGCATGGCCCCCGAATCGAACCAGGCGTCGATCACCTCGGACACACGCACCATCGTCCCGGGACACCGGGTGCACGGCCAGGTCCAGCGATCGATGAACGGCTTGTGGGGGTCGAAGTCGGCGGGCAACGGATGCCCCACACGCTCCGCGAGCTCGGCGAACGAACCGATCACGTCGCGATGGGTGGATTCCTTGTTGCAGACCCAGACCGGCAACGGCGTCCCCCAGTACCGATCGCGCGAGATGGCCCAGTCCACGTTGTTGGCCAACCACTCCCCAAACCGCCCGGTGCCGATTTCCTCCGGATGCCAGTCCATCCGCCCATTGCGACGCAGCATCTCGTCGCGGAGCGCGGTGGTGCGGACGAACTTCGACTCCCGCGCGTAGTAGATCAGCGGGGTCCCGCACCGCCAGCAGTGGGGGTAGTCGTGCGAGAAGACCTGCGTCTTCCACAGGGCATCGCGCCGCTGCAGTTCCTCGATCAGGATGGGATCCGCGTCCTTGATCCAGCGGCCGCCGACGAGCGGCACATGGTCATCGAACGCCCCACGGGCATTGACCGGCTGGAGCATGGCCAGGTCGTGCGCCTGCCCCGTCGCGTAGTCGTCCTGGCCAAAGGCCGGGGCCATGTGGACGATCCCGCTGCCGTCCGTCGCGGTGACAAAATCGGCGGTGACGATGACCTCGTGGTCGCCGGCGCCTCCAGGGATCGGCACGAGATCGAGCGGCCGACGGTAGCGCTGCCCGGCCAGGGCGCGCCCATCCATCTGCCACACCACGTCCCACCGGTCCTGGTAGTCCGCCCCGAGCACCGCGGCCGCACGCGCGTCCGCGAGGATCAGGGTCCAATCCGTGACGCCCTTCTTCTGCAGCTCCACGTACGACAGGTCCGGGTGCACGGCGAGCGCCACGTTGGAGACCAGCGTCCACGGCGTCGTCGTCCACACCAGCAGGCGGCGGCGCATTCCCCCCTGATGCACCAGGTCCATCGTCACGTAGATCGACGGATCCTCGACCTCCTTGTACCCCAGGGAGAGCTCGTGCGACGACAGCGCGGTCCCGCATCGCGCACAGTACGGCAGGATCTTGTGGCCACGATAGAGCAGCCCGCGCTCGTGCATGACCTTGAGCGCCCACCATTCACTCTCGATGTAGTCGTTGGTGTACGTGACGTACGGATGCTCGTAGTCCATCCAGTGGGCGATGCGCTCGCACAGCCGCTCCCACTCGGCCCGGTACGTCCACACACTCTCGCGGCATCGCTGGTTGAAGGCCTCGACGCCAAGCCGCTCGATGTCCTGCTTGCCGCGGATGCCCAGCGCCTTCTCGACCTCGATCTCCACCGGCAGGCCGTGGGTATCCCACCCCGCCTTGCGGGGCACATGGTGCCCGTGCATCGCGCGATGACGGCAGAAGAGGTCCTTCACCGTGCGAGCAAAAACGTGGTGGATCCCCGGGCGACCGTTGGCCGTCGGCGGGCCATCGAAGAAGATCCACGGCGCTCCCTGACGCCGCAGCTCGAGCTGCCGCTCGAACAAGCGTTCAGCACGCCACCAGCCCAGGACCTCCTGCTCGAGGTCGTCCGCGCGACGATCCGGGGCGAGCGGGCGGAACCGGGGGGTCGTCACAACTTCTCCACCACGGCGGCGATGAGCGCCGTGAGGTTGGGCTCCGCACGACCGGCGACCGCGATGATGTGCTCCACACTCGCCGGTTCCAGCGCGTCCGGCAGGCACATGTCGGTGACGATCGAAACGCCGAGCACGCGCATGCCGCCGTGCACGGCGACGATGACCTCGGGCACCGTGGACATCCCCACGACGTCAGCACCAATCCCACGCAGGAAGCGATACTCGGCGCGCGTCTCGAGGCACGGTCCCGTCACCGCGACGTAGACCCCTTCGCGCAGCGTGAGCCCCAGGCGACGCGCCTCGACGCGCGCCAGCTCGCGCAGCCCGCGATCGTACGGGTCCGACATGTCCGGGAACCGGGGCCCCAGGCGGTCGTCGTTGCGGCCGATGAGCGGGTTGTCGCCCAGCAGGTTGATGTGATCGGCGATGAGCATGAGGTCGCCCGCCGACCAGAGCGGATGCATCCCGCCGCACGCATTGGACACGACCAGGGTGGAAGCGCCTAACGCGCGCAACACCCGCACGGGGAACGTGACCTGCTGCAGCGAATACCCCTCGTAGCGGTGGAACCGCCCCTGCATGGCGATCACCGTCTTCCCGCCCAGCGTGCCACACAGCAGGCGCCCGGCGTGCGACTCCACGGTCGACAGCGGGAACCCCGGGATGTCGTGGTACTCGATCGTGGTCTCGGTCACGATCTGCTTGCCGAGCCCACCGAGCCCGGTGCCGAGGATGATGGCCACGTCGGGGGTGCGGGAAAAACGCGCGCGCACAGCGGCGGCCGCGCGTTCGATGGCCTCGAACGTGTGTGGGGTGGTATCCATGCGAAGGGAGAGAGTCGTCAGTCCTTGTCGAGCGAATCCAGCCAGGCGGGCGCGGCGCCGGCGGCGGCCGGGGCCTCAGGGGTGCTTCGCGGAATGCTGGGCGACATCGTCTCGGCCGCCTCGACCTCCGCGAGCTGGCGCTCGATCATCGAGCGCAGCTGCAGCAGGTAGGCCCGCCGCTGTCGCTGCAGGGATTCCAGCTCACCCTCGATGCGGCTGACCTCCGCGCGACTCTGCGCGACCAGTCGCTCGCCCTCGGCGCGCGCCTCGCGCACGATGAGTTGCGCTTCCCGCTCCGCCTGCTCGCGCGTCTCGGCACGCAGTTGCTGCGCAGAGATGAGGGCCTCGTTGATGGCCTTGTCCCGCTCGCGAAACGCGCGCAGCTGCTCATGGAATCCCTGCGCGCGACCTTCCAGGCTCTGCACCTGCTTGGTCAGGCGCTCGACCTCGGCGGCCACCTGTTCGCGGAACTGGTCCACGCGCGCGCGATCGTATCCGCGCAGCGCGGAGCCGAAGTCGTAGCGACGGATGTCGAGCGGTGTCAGGTGAAAGGACTCGTCGGCCATCAGTCTCGTGCTCCGAATAGAATGGTTCCCAGGCGGATCATCGTCGCCCCCTCCTCCACCGCAACCTCGAAGTCACCCGACATGCCCATCGACAACTCCGGCGCGTCGAGGCCATGACGCTGTAACACTTCACGCGCCTCACGCGCCCCACGAAAGGCACGGCGGAGCATCGCTTCGTCGGCTCCGAGCGGAGCCATCGTCATCACGCCGCGTACTTCCAGCCCGCCAAGCGCTCCCAGTACTGACACTTGATCGGCGAGTTCGGTCAACGAAAACCCGCCCTTGGTTTCTTCCCCGGTGGTGTTCACCTGGATCAGCACGGGCACCGGTCGTGCCCGCCGTTCCCCGACCTCATCCACCGCCTGCGCCAGCCGCACGCTGTCGACCGAGTGGACGAGGTCGAACCGCTCGACGTGCCGCGCCTTGTTCCGCTGCAAGTGACCGATGAGGTGCCACCGGACCGGCACCGTGACCTGCGCCATCTTGTCCAGCGCTTCCTGGACGCGATTCTCGCCGACCGTCGTAAGCCCCGCCTGCCACGCCGCCTCGACCGCCTCGGGCCCGTACGTCTTCGTGACCGCGACGATCTCGACGTGCTGTCCGTGGCCTCCACGCTTCACTGCCGCCCCAACGGTCTCGCGTATCGCCGCGACCCGTTCGGACAAACCCGAGAATGGCATAACGTGTGAATTTACCTGTAGTTACAGAGCGATTCAAGTAAGCCGGAATCACCCGCAGACCCACCCGCCTGACGAGAAAACCAGGCATCCGCACACCCCAGGAGGCGCCACACATACCCCTCCGCCGGGTCCGCACGTGGAGGGAGCGGCCCCGCCCCGACCGACCCCAGAACCAGCTGCCGCGCCCGTGAAATGGCCTCGGGGTCGGCGGTGAGCCGGTCGCCGACGGGATGGTACACGTGCCCGAGGAACCTCCAGCCGCTGTCTCCCGTGATCGCGACCCGCTGCGCGACGCTCAGTGCGGCCGAGACCGCCACCGGACGACCGGAGGAGGCCGCCGCGGACCCGATGGCCCGCAGGGCGGCCGCCGTCGACGACCATGACTCGGCATCCCGCGCGTCCATCAGCCCGTATCGCCGGCCGAGCTGGGCCCGATACCAGTCGGCTGGCAGGAGCGGGACGACGACCGTCACGACATCGCGACGCACCTGCTCCACCTCCTGGAGGTACCAGGTGGCGTACGCGTCGTTGTCTCCGGCGACGAACAACACCGCGTTAGGCGGCGCCCCCTCGAGCATGGCGCGCCCCAGCGTGCGCGCAAGCGGAGCCCGCACGGGGTCTCGCCGTGTGGTAGCGGCCACGTTCGAGGCCACGAGCGCCACCATGAACGCGGCCATGATCCACGTTCCGCCGCGGCGCACGAGCCCATGCATGCCCACCGCGATCCACACGCCCCACATCACGAAGCACGGCGCAAAGAAGTAGTCGCGCTCCCGCGCCTCGCGCAGGGCGTCGTCAGGCAGGATGCCCCACCCATACGACGGCCCCGCGCGCAGGTTGAGCACCGCGACCACGCCGAGTGAGGTGCATGCCAGGAAGACCAGCGCCGCGCGGAAGGTGCGGGGATCGGCGTCACGGTGGTTGCGTGCCCCCGCGATCCCGAGGAGGAGCAGCAGGAGCGTGAAGGGTGTGCGCACCCAACTCGCGCCAACCGCGTCGGACCATCCCTTGCCATACTGCCAATCGACGTACTGGAAGAGGTTGCCCACCTGCAGCCAGGCGGGGGCGCGTCGCGGCCAGAGCCCGGGCACATCGTATTGCGCACGGCTCACCACCTCCTGAAGCCGGGTCCACGACGACGGGTCCCCCTGGTTGACCGCCGGGTCACCCCGGGCAATGACATACATGGCCAGGAGGAACGAAGCGCCAAGCACCACCGCGACGGCCCCCCGACGCGCCACCTGCGCCGGGACATCGCCGACGAACTGCACCGCGAGCAGCAGCACGGCACCAGCGAGCGCCGGCACCAACGACACGGTGCCG
>JAEUJK010000313.1 GCA_016794735.1 Gemmatimonadota bacterium
ACACACTGATTGGTTTGCCGCCCCTGAACAGGCGGCCGCGGTCCGTGCCTCCGACGAGGAGTTCCCGGAATTCCCGGCTGATCTGGCGGAGGCCGCCGAGCCGCTCGCCGAGCGGCTGAGCGAAGCCCAGGCGCAAGCGCCCGTTGCCGAGGCTGCTGACCACCTCGAGATCAACCTCGGTTCGCTCGACGTTGGTGCGCAGGAGAATGTCGGATCGGGTTACGAGTCTCCCGAGTTTGTGCCGCTGGCCGGCACGATTGATCTCTCGGACGCCGCCGCCGCGCCTGAGCCGGTTGCCGCCGAGCTTTCGTCGTACGAACCGGAGCCGGTGGTTGCCGACGTTTCCGCGTTTGAGGCTGAACCGGTCGTCGCCGAGGTCTCCACGTTTGAGCCGGAGCCCATCGTCGCCGAGGTGTCTGCGTTTGAGCCGGAACCGATCGTCGCCGAGGTCCCGGCGAGTGAGCCGGAGCCGGTGGTCGCCGAGGTGAGCCCGTTTGCGTCGGATGAGCTGGACGCACCGGTCGCCGCGGTCGCACCGCGCGAGGAAGTGGAGTTCGAGGCGATGTTCGACGAGGTCGCACTCCCCGCGTCCGAGCCCGTGGAAGCCGCGGTGGACGGGGCGATCGAGGCCGCGTTCGAGGGCGCCGCTGACGCGTCGGTCGATGACCGCGTGGAAGCCGCCGTTGATGCGGCCTCGGGTGAATGGGATCCGATGGTCGGTCGCACGCCGGCCTTCAACGCCCCCGTGAGCGAAGAACCGCCCGCGCCGTTCGTGACCGAGACGATGGCGGAGTTGTACCTGCAGCAGGGCTTTGACGAGGAAGCGCTCGCGATTTATCGGCAGCTGCTCGCGCAGGACCCGGCCGATGACACGCTGCGCGCCCGCGTGGAGGCACTCGAGGCCGGGGCGCGTTCCCCGACGGTCACGCCGTTGCAGACCCCCGCGCAGGAACCGCAGGGGCCATCGATTCGCGACTTCTTCCGCAGCATTGCCACGCGCGGCGTGGACGTGGCCTCGCCGGTGGACGACCGCCCCGTCGCGATCGCGACCGTGGTGGACGACGTCGCTGTGCGCGCGACGCCTTCCTTTTCAGGTGTCGCGCATGCGGACGAAGCCCTGACCCAGCCCGACGCCGACGATGTGCGGGGTGGTGACGGGCTTGCTGCGATGTTCCGGGAGCAGGCACCGAATGCGAGTGATGAACTCGCGGCGCAGAGCCTTGCCGGTGCCTTTGGCCTGCCGTCGACCCCGGTGGCGCCGGAGCTATCGCTCGACGCGCTCTTCGGGCAACTTCCGTCCGCGCAAGCGGACGCCGTGACGTCCGCGTTCCGGGCCGGAAGCTCGGAGCCGTCGGTCCCGCTCACACCGGGCCCCGATGGTGAAGCCAATGCGGATGTCGAGCAGTTCACGGCCTGGCTCGAAGGGCTGAAGAAGAAGTGAGAATTGCCGTTCTCAACGGCCCCAACCTCAACCTGCTCGGCAAGCGCGAACCGGAGATCTACGGCACCACCACGCTGGGGGATATCGAGACCCGCCTGCGTCAGGTGGCTGGCGTGCTTGGGGTGACGCTGGAGTTCGGGCAGTGGAACGGGGAAGGGGAGATCATCGATGCAGTGCAGCGCCTCCGTGGGCGCGCCGATGGCGCCGTGATCAACGCCGGCGCCTATTCACACACGAGCCTCGCGATTCGCGACGCGTTCTCCGCGGTGCAGGTGCCCTACGTCGAGGTGCACATCACCAACATCTACGCGCGAGAGCCTGAGCGACGGCATTCGGTGTTGGCGTCGCAGGCCCTGGGACTCGTCTGCGGGATGGGCGCCATGGGCTACGAACTCGCCCTCCGCGGCCTCGTCGCGCGCCTCGCGCCCCAGTGATGGACCATCCGGCGCGCCTGCGTCGGCTGCGTGAGTTGCTCCTCGCCGCGCAGGGCGATGCGTTCCTCGTGTCAGCGCTCCCGAACGTCCGGTACCTCACCGGCTTCTCCGGCTCGAACGCCCTGGTCCTCGTCACGCAGAAGCAGTGCGTGCTCTTCACCGACTTCCGTTACGAGTCGCAAGTCGCCGAGGAGTGTGGGGCTGCCGTCGAGGTGCGGATCGAACCGTCGTCGCTCTGGGCCGGGTTGTGGACGGTGCTTGGCGCGGATACGACCCTCAGGTCCGTGGTCTTCGAGGCCGGGCACCTCACCGTGCGTGACATGGAGCGGTGTCGCGCCCAGGGGTCGCAGTGGACGTGGCGCGCGGGCGCGTCCGAGGTTGAGACACTTCGTGCGACCAAGGAACCCGTCGAGATCGACGCGATCAGGCGGGCTGGCACCGTTGCGACCGCGGCGCTGAAGGCGCTGCTGCCGCTCGTGCGCCCCGGACTCAGCGAACTCGAGGTGTGCGGCCTGCTGGAGCGCGAACTGCGCCAGGCGGGCAGCGAAGCGCATCCGTTCCCCGCGATCGTGGCCTCTGGAGAGCGATCGGCGCTGCCACACGCGCGTCCGTCGGCGCGACGCCTCCGGCGGGGTGATTTCCTCCTCCTGGACTTCGGGGCGACCGTCGATGGCTATGTCTCGGACATCACCCGCACCGTGGTGCTCGGACCGCCCACGGAAGCCCAGCGGGCCCAGCACGCCCTCGTGGCGGCGGCACAGGAGGCCGCCCTGCGGGGGCTGCGCGCTGGAATGACGGGGAAGGCCGGGGACGCCATTGCACGCAGCGTGATCGAGGCGGCCGGCCGGGGCCCTGAATTCGGACACAGCCTCGGCCATGGGATCGGGCTCGAGGTGCACGAGGACCCGCGACTTTCCCGGCTGTCCGAGCTCCCCCTACCCGAAGGGACTGTCGTTACCGTCGAGCCCGGGGTTTATTCCCCGGGGATGGGTGGGGTGAGGATCGAGGACGATGTCTACCTGACGGCTGGCGGCGCAGAGCTGCTCACCGAGTTCCCGAGGGAGCTGCTGGTGATCGGCGAATAGGTCGCGGCCGTCCCTATTCATACCGGGCCATGATCGACTTACGCTACGTCAAGAAGCTCATCGAGATGCTGGATGGTTCCTCCGTGGACTCCGTGGAGATCACGGGAGACAAGGGACAGAAGATCCGCATCTCCAAGAGCCCGCAGACCCGTGGCGCCGTCCAGATTCCGACCGCCATGCCGGTGCCGGCGATGGTCGCCGCCCCTGCGCCGATCGGGCGCCCCACGCCCACCGAGGCCATGCCGGCGATCGCCGAGCCGGAGGCCCCGCGCGCCGAGGCCCCCAAGGTCAACCTGACCGAAGTGAAGTCGCCGATGGTCGGCACGTTCTACTCCGCCCCGGAGCCCGGGGCGAAAGCTTACGCACCCGTGGGATCGCGCGTCTCTAAAGGACAGGTCCTCTGCATCATCGAAGCCATGAAGATCATGAACGAGATCGAGGCAGAGGTCACCGGGGTAGTCAAGGAAGTCTGCGTGCAGGATGCGCACCCGGTGGAATATGGCCAGGTCCTTTTCCGCGTCGATCCGAATGGGTAGCTCCGCGCACGAATCCGACGGACCCACTTCTGCACTCGGTACCATCCCGCGCGCCCCCATCAGCCTCAAGGGGATCCTGCAGCAGATGGTGCAAATGGGCGCCTCCGACCTTCACCTGAAGGTCGGGCGACCACCGACGCTCCGCGTGAACGGCGACCTCTCGCCACTCCCGATGCCGGCGTTGCGCCCCGAGGACATGAGCACCCTCGCGAAGGAGCTCATGAGCCCCAAGCAGGTGAAGGAGTTCGCCGAGTTTCGTGAAGCGGACTTCGCGACGGGCGTCCCGGGCATCGGTCGCTTCCGCGTGAACGCCTACCAGCAGCGCGGCACGATTGCGTTTGCCATTCGTACCGTCCCGCACCAGGCGAAGTCGATCGCGGAACTGAACCTGCCGGGCATCGTCGAGGAAATCGCCCTCCTGCCACGCGGCCTCGTGCTCGTGACCGGGGTGACGGGATCCGGCAAGTCGACGGCCCTCGCCTCGATGCTGCAGGTGATGAACGAGCGGCGCCACGCGAACATCATCACGATCGAGGATCCGATCGAGTTCCTGCACCGAGACGTGAAGTGCCACATCAACCAGCGCGAAGTCGGCATCGACACCGGCAGCTTCGGGCAGGCACTTCGCCGGGTGTTGCGCCAGGACCCGGACGTCATCCTCATCGGCGAAATTCGCGACCTCGACACGCTCGATACCGCGCTCAAGGCGGCGGACACGGGGCACCTGGTCTTCAGCACGCTGCACACGACGGACGCGACCCAAACGATCAACCGCATCCTGTCGTTCTATCCGCCGCACCAGCAGAACGAAGTGCGGTTCGCCCTCTCGACGGCGCTCGCCGCCGTCGTGTCGCTGCGCCTCGTGCCGCGCTCGGACCGGCCGGGTCGTGTGCCCGCCTGCGAGGTCCTCATCAACACTGCGGCCGTGCGTGAGCAGGTCCGTGATGTCTCGAAGACCCTCAACATCCCGGACCTCATCAAGGAAGGGACGGTGCAGTACGGGATGCAGAGCTTCGACCAGTCGTTGATGTCGTGGTACTCGAAGGGGGTCATTTCCTACGAAAACGCGCTATTCTACGCCACCAACCCGAACGAGTTTGCGCTGCGGGTGCAGGGTGTGGCGGGGTCCAGCGACAACTCGTGGAACGACTTCGAAACCGACGAACTGGGTTGACCCGGCCGCTGGGGCGGCGGGGTGAACTGCTACCTCCCGCTCCACGTCCATGTTCAAGAAAGTCCTTGTCGCGAATCGCGGTGAGATTGCCCTGAGGGTCATTCGCGCCTGCCGCGAACTCGGCGTGCAGACGGTCGCGGTGTATTCCGAGGCCGATCGCGAGTCGCTGCACGTGCGCTTTGCGGACGACGACGTCTGCATCGGCCCGGCGCCGGCCCGCGATTCGTACCTGCGCATCCCCCGCATCATTGCCGCCGCCGAGATCACCGGCGCGGACGCGATCCATCCCGGCTACGGCTTCCTCGCGGAAAACGCCGAGTTCGCGGAGACGTGCGCGGCCTCCAACATCACGTTCATCGGTCCCACGCCTGAGCAGATCCGCCTGATGGGCAACAAGGCGGAAGCGCGCAAGACGATGCAGGCGTGCGGCGTCCCGACGGTGCCGGGCACGCCCGGCCCGATCGACGATCCCGATGCGGCGCTCGAGTTCGCGAAGTCGATCGGCTTCCCGGTCATCATCAAGGCGTCGGCCGGTGGCGGCGGGAAGGGGATGCGCGTGGCGCGTGATGCCGAGGAGTTCCTGCGGTCGTTCGGCTTGGCGCGTTCCGAGGCGCTTTCCGCGTTTGGGGACGGCGACGTCTACGTGGAGAAGTACCTCGAACGGCCGCGGCACATCGAGTTCCAGATCCTCGGCGACACGCACGGGACGGTGATCCACCTGGGGGAGCGCGATTGCTCGATCCAGCGTCGCCACCAGAAGCTGATCGAGGAGGCACCGAGCCCAGCGATGACCCCGGCCCTCCGGGCCGCGATGGGTGATGCCGCGGTGCGCGGAGCCAAGTCGATCAATTACGTGGGCGCCGGTACGATCGAGATGCTGCTCGACAGCGACGGGTCGTACTACTTCATGGAGATGAACACCCGCATCCAGGTCGAACATCCGGTGACGGAGCAGTTGACGGGTGTCGATCTCGTGAAGGAGCAGATTCGCGTGGCGGCGGGTGAGCCGCTCTCGGTGAGCGAGACTCCCGAGCTGCGCGGCCATGTCATCGAGTGCCGCATCAATGCGGAGGATCCGGCGCGCGGCTTCCAGCCCTCGCCGGGCCGGATCGATGTCTTCCACCCGCCCGGTGGTCCCGGGGTGCGCCTCGACACGCATGCGTACGCCGGCTACCGCGTGCCGCCGTACTACGACTCGATGATTGCCAAGCTCATCGTGCAGGGCAAGAACCGCGACGAGGCCCTGCGGCGGATGGTGCTGGCCCTGGAGAGCTTCATCATCGAGGGCGTGACCACCACGGCCCCGTTCCTGGCCAAGGTCCTGGAGCACCCGGAGTTCCGGGAGGGCAACTTCGACACCAAGTTCCTTGAACGGGAACTCACCACCATTCTGCAGCAGCCGGCGTGAGCGTGCGCGTGGATGTGTATTTCGGGCCGGCGACCTTGCCGCCGTCCGAGTGGCAGGGGCGTGTGGTCGTGGTCATCGACGTGCTGCGCGCGTCCACGACGATGGCGACGGCGCTGGCCCATGGGGCGCGCGCGATCATCCCGTTCGAGTCCGCCGACGATGCCGTCGCGCGCTTCAAGTCGTTCGACCGGTCGGAGGTGCTCCTGGCCGGTGAGCGGCGGATGGCCCGCATTTCCGGGTTTGACCTCGGGAACTCACCGGCCGAGTTCACGCGCGAGGTGGTCGAGGGCAAGACGATCCTCATGACCACCACCAACGGCACGGCCGCGCTGATGGCGGTGCAGGGCGCCACCGAGATCGTGCTGGGCGCCTTCGTGAACCTGTCGGCCACGGTCGCGGTGCTGCGGCACGCGATCCGCAACACGCTCGGGATTGCGGTGGTCTGCGCCGGCTCCGAGCGGCAGTTCGCCATGGAAGACGCCGTGTGCGCCGGCCGCATGCTGCGCGCGGTCTCGCGGCGCCTGGCCACCGCGCACTGGAACGATGCGGCGCGCGCCGTGGTGGCGCTCGATCGGCGCTACGGCAAGGACATCGAGGGGTGCTTGCGCGACACCGTGCATGGGCGGGCGCTGGCCGAGGCGGGGTTCTCCGGTGACGTTGCGCTGGCCGCCGCGCTCGATACCCACGCGATCGTGCCCGTCTACGCGGAGCGTCAGGTCACGCCGCTCGGCCGCCCGCGGCGGCGGTGACCGGCATGTCCTCTGGCGTGCGGCGCGAGATCGCCGGCGTCGCCTGGGTGATCCTGGCGGTGTTCCTGGCGGGCGCCATCGCCTTCCAACCGGTCGATCCCTACACGTCGTGTGCAGCGGCCACCGGTCGCTTCGGCCCCGTCGGGGCGTGCCTCAAGGCGGCCCTGCAGGGCGCGCTGGGCGGCCCGACCACCTGGGTGCTGCCGCTGCTCCCCCTGTTGCACGGATTGCGCGTGTTGCGACGTATCCCCGAGGAGGCGGATCGCCGCTGGACGCTGTTCACCGTCGGCGCGCTCGCCCTGCTGCCGATTGCCATCGGCCTGTGGAGTGACGCGACCCCGCAACCCGATTCACCCGCCGGCCTGTGGGGGTCGTTCGTTGCGTTCTACCTGCGGCGCGCGCTGGGCACGGCCGGTGCCTGGCTCGCACTCCTGCTGAGCGCGTCGGCGCTCACCGCATGGACCCTGCGATGGAACCCGGTGCGCATGGTCATCGGGTCTGCGCAGGCGCCCGTGGCCAAACCAACGCTTGCATCTGTGCTCGAGCCGCCGCCGGAGGAGATGCCGGCGGTGGAAGGGTATCGGGGGGAGGATCCTGCGCGCCCCGTCGAGCCCCCGGTCGTCGTCGACCAGCTCGCGGAACGACGCAAGCGCAAGGAAAAGAAGCCGCCCGCCCCCGAGCCGGCGCCGAAGGCGGTTGCGCCCGTGGCCCCGCCAGCGGTCGCGCCATCGCTCAACATCGAGGACGCGCTGCAGTTCGTCCTCCCCTCGCCGGAACTGCTGACGCCAGCGCCACCTTCCGAGCCGGAGCTCGGCAAGCGCGACCTGGAGGCGATGGGCGCGAAGCTCATGGACGCCCTGCGCACCTTCAAGGTCGAGGGCACACTGGTCGATCACACCGTCGGCCCGGTCGTCACGCAGTTCGAGATCGAACCGGCCCCCGGCGTGAAGGTGCGGCAGTTCGCGAACCTCGCGAATGACCTCGCGCTCGCCATGCGCGCGTCGAGCATCCGCGTGGTGGCGCCGATCCCCGGTCGCGGTGCGGTCGGGGTGGAGGTGCCGAATCCCACGCCGCAGGTGGTGGCCTTCCGCGCGCTCATCGAATCCCCCGAGTTCCAGAACGCGCGCATGGCGCTGCCACTGGCCCTGGGGCGCGACCTCGAGGGGCGTGTGGTGGTTACGGACCTCGCGCGCATGCCGCACCTGCTGATCGCTGGTGCGACCGGGTCCGGCAAGTCGGTCTGCGTGAACACGATCATCACGAGCCTCGTGTACCGGCACACGCCGGAGACGCTCAAGTTCCTGATGGTCGACCCCAAGATGGTCGAGTTGTCGGTCTACAACGCCTTGCCGCACCTGCTGCACAAGGTGATCACCGACAACCGCGACGCCGCGTACGTGCTCAAGTGGGCCGTGATGACCATGCAGAAGCGGTACGAACTGCTGGCGGCCAACGGGGCGCGGAACATCCAGGAGTTCAACAAGCGCGTGCTGGATGGAGCGTCGTTGATCCACCCGCGTCGCGCCGACGTGGCGTTCGAGCGCGAGGAGTACAAGGACGGCATCATGCCGTACGTCGTGCTGGTGATCGACGAGCTGGCCGACCTGATGATGACGGTGCAGGGGGAGGTGGAGACGCCGCTCGCCATGCTGGCGCAGAAAGCGCGCGCCATCGGCATCCACATCATCCTCGCAACGCAGCGGCCCTCGGTGAACGTCATCACCGGCCTGATCAAGGCGAACTTCCCGAGCCGGATTGCCTTTCGCGTCGCCTCGCAGATCGACAGCCGCACCATCATCGACGGGATGGGGGCGGAGTCGCTGCTTGGGAACGGTGACATGTTGTTCATTCCGCCCGGCAAGTCGGAGCCGCAGCGCCTCCAGGGCGCCTTCATCCCCGGCGATGACACCGAGCAGCTTACCTCGTGGTTCACCGCGCGCACCGAAGCGCGGAAGGACGCAATGCGAGCGCGCGGCACGGCGACCGAGGAGCCGCCCGCGGACATCATCGCCGAGATGAAGGCGCAGGAAGCGCTCGATCGCGAGGACGACGAGGAGACGCCACAGGGCGAGGGCCAGCGCGACCCGATCTTCCGGCGCGCGGCCGAGACCTGCATCCAGCACCAGCTGGGTTCGACGTCGTTGCTGCAGCGCCGGCTGGGGATCGGGTATGGTCGCGCCGCGCGTGTGATCGACCAGCTGCACGCCGCGGGTGTGCTTGGTCCGCCCAACGGATCCAAGCCGCGCGAGATCCTCATGGGGCTCGACGAGCTGGATCGCATCGCGCCGCCGTCCGAGGACTGATCAGATCGCGGGGCAGGGCGAGAGCCTTGCCGATTACGCGCCACCGTTTGCGCGAAAAGTTGCTGATCGGGGATATCGTGATGATGGCCCCGTTGCCGAGCGCGCACAGACTGGGTGCGTGAGGACGCCACAGGAACTCGGTGTTTTCGGTGAGCGAATCGCCGAGCGATGGCTCAATCGGCGCGGCTGGCGTGTACTGCATCGCCGCTACCGTTCGGGCCATCGGGACATCGACCTGGTCGCGGAGCGCGACGGTATCGTCTCGTTCGTGGAAGTGAAGACGCGACGCGGTGCCTCATTCGGTGGTCCGGTGGCAGCGGTTAACTGGAAGAAGCAGCGCGAGTTGGCGCGTTCAGCTCACACGTGGGTTGATCGCTTTGGTCGTCGCGGGGAGTGTTATCGGTTCGACGTGGTGGGCGTGCTCGTGGGAGAAACGAGCGTCCGTGTACGCCATGTGGAGAACGCATTCTCCCTGGAAAGTCGTGCTTGAAGAATTTCGGGCCTTTCGTATTTTGTTCGGGCGAGGTATGATCGTCGAGTCGGCGGTCGACGCCTTCCCCACCACACACACTTTTGGGTGACGCACATGGCGGTAGCAACGCAGGACGACCGTAGAAAGGCGCTCGGACTCGCCATCTCGCAGATCGAGAAGAACTGCGGCAAGGGTGCGATCATGCGGATGGGGAGCGAGTCGGCGCGTGTGCCGATCGCCTGCATCCCCACGGGGGCGATCAATCTCGACGCCGCGATCGGCATCGGTGGGATCCCGCGCGGTCGCGTCACCGAGATCTACGGGCCGGAGTCGAGCGGCAAGACGACGTTGTGTCTCCACGTCGTGGCCAACGCGCAGCGCGCCGGCGGTGTCGCCGCCTTCATCGACGCGGAGCACGCGCTCGATGTCGAGTATGCCAAGAAGCTCGGCGTGGACGTCGAGAACCTGCTGGTGTCCCAGCCCGACACGGGGGAACAGGCGCTGGAGATCTGCGAGATCCTGGTGCGCTCCGGGGCGGTGGACGTCATCGTGATCGACTCGGTCGCGGCGCTCGTGCCCAAGGCGGAAATCGAGGGTGACATGGGCGACGCGCACGTGGGGCTCCAGGCGCGCCTCATGAGCCAAGCGCTGCGCAAGCTCACCGGTGCCATCGCTCGCTCGCGCACCGCCGTGATCTTCATCAACCAGCTGCGCGAGAAGGTCGGGGTGATGTTCGGCAACCCCGAGACCACCACGGGCGGCAAGGCCCTCAAGTTCTACGCGTCGCTGCGCCTCGACATCCGGCGCATCGGCGCCGTGAAGGAGAAGGAAGAGGTCATCGGGTCGCAGGTCCGCGTGAAGGTCGTGAAGAACAAGGTCGCGCCGCCGTTCAAGCAGGCCGAGTTCGACATCATGTACGCGGAGGGCATTTCGCACTCCTCACTGCTCGTCGACATCGGCTCCGAAGCCGGGATCATCGACAAGTCGGGCGCCTGGTATTCCTACGGCGGCCAGCGCATCGGCCAGGGCCGGGAAAACGCCAAGATGTTCCTCAAGGACAACCCGGCGCTTATGGCAGAAGTCGAGGAAAAGGTCAAGGGCGTCCTGGGCCTCAAAAAGGCCGAATTGGCCGTCGACGTGGAGGCCCCGGAGGAGTAGCGTTCTGTACGTCCGTTCCCACGGAAATGTCGGGGCCGGAGGGTCGTTCTCTGAGGATGTTGGGGCCCGGTACCCCGCATTGCTCAAAGGGCCTCTCTCCGGCCCCTTCCGTTTTCTCCCCCCGGTGACCCCGTGAAACGCGACCTGGCGCCCCCCGCCGATGGATCGTTGCTCGTCCCTGCCGGGGTCATCTCGGCGGTCCGGGCTGCTGATACCACCGGGAAACGCTTCGAGGTGCGCGTTGGAGACGCCGTGGCCACGGTCTCCGCGGGCCTCATCGCCGAGTTCCACCTCGCGGCGGGGCGGACCATCGCGCCCGCGGATGCGGAGGCTCTCTCCCGCGCGGTCGGTCGGCTGCGCGTCTTCGATCGTGCCGTCGGCCTGCTCGCGCTACGCGCCCGGTCCGCACGGGACCTGCGAACCGCGCTCCGCCGGCGCGGGGCCACGGCCTCGGATAGCCAGTCGGTGATCGAAGAGCTCGTGGGACTGGGGCTGTTGGATGACCAGGCGTACGCGCGCGCAGTGGCGCACGGACGTGCGACAGCGACCGGCATGTCGAGGCGCCGGGTGACCCAGGTGCTCGCGCGGAAGGGTGTTGATCCTCGCGTGGCTGACGAGGCCGCGAGAGAAGCGTTCGAGGGTGTGGACGAAACGGAGGCCGCGCTGCAGGTCGCGGCGAAACGTCTCAGGTCACTGGAGAAGCTGGACGACGTCGTTCGCCGGCGTCGATTGCATGCCTTCCTCGCGCGCCGCGGGTTTTCGTCCGAGGTCGTGCGACGTGTGCTCGCCCGACTGCTCCGGGGAAGTCAGGAGGGCTAGGCGGTCGCCGGGTGGGCGGCGCGCAGGGCGGCCGTCAGCAGTAACACGGCCCCAAGCTGGTGCGCTGCCGCGATGGGGATCGGGACGCTCATGACGAGCGTGGCGATTCCCAGGCAGACCTGCAATGCGGCCACCGCGGCCATGGGGGCCGCACCGCGTCCACGGCGGATCAGGTAGGCGAGCGTCGCCAGGAAGGTCGTCGTCGCGAGCAGGCGATGGTTGAACTGGGCACTCGCGGCGTTCTCGAACCAGTTGGTCCACGCCGGGGAAAGCTGCCAGTAACCGGTGGGGACCAACGTACCGCCCATGAGTGGGAAGGTGTTGAAGATGTGGCCGGCATCGAGACCGGCCACGAATCCGCCACTGAGGATCGTGACGGACGCGAGTGCAGCTACCCCAGCCGCGAAGCGGCCGACCCCTCCGTCGCGGGGGCCGGTCCGCAGGTCCATCCAGTTCCAGCACGCGATGGCGTAGATGAGCAGTGCGAGCCCCAGGTGGGCCACCAAGCGGTACTGGCTCACGTCGGTGCGCTCCGACAACCCGCTGCTCACCATGTACCAGCCGAGTGCCCCCTGGCCGGCGGTGAGCAGCGGGAGGGCGCCGAGGCGTCCCATCCACCCGGCGGGGACCCGGTTCTTGATCACGAGCCACAGGAACGGCACCGTCATCACGAGCCCGGCGAGCCGTGCGACGAACCGGTGCGCCCATTCCCACCAGAACAGGCGCTGGAACTGCTCGAGGGTGATGCCGCGGTGAACCGTCTGCGCCTCGGGGATCTGCAGGTACGCCTGGAAGGCCGCGTCCCATGCGTCGGCGGAGAGTGGCGGAATGACCCCGGAGACCGGCTTCCACTCCGTGATGGACAACCCGCTTTCGGTGAGCCGGGTGGTTCCGCCAATGACCAGGGTGAGCACCACCACCACGGCACTTGCGACCATCCAAGCCTGGAGCAGCGAGGAACTCGGGGTGGGGGAAGGCTCGGCGGGGCGCGTCATCGACGTCGGATGGTGTTGCGGTCACACAAGATACACCGCGCAAACGCTGCGCAGGCGCGGCTATATTTGGCCACCATGCGTGCCTCCGAAATTCGTTCCCGATTCCTCGAGTACTTCCGTCATAACGGACATGCGGTACTCCCGAGTTCCTCGCTCGTGCCCGGCGACGACCCGACGTTGCTGTTCACGAACGCCGGAATGGTCCAATTCAAGAAGGTCTTCCTCGGCCTCGAGAATCCGGAGACCGGTCGTCGGGCGGCGACGTCCCAGAAGTGCGTGCGCGCTGGCGGCAAGCACAACGACCTCGAGCAGGTGGGGCACACCGCCCGTCACCACACGTTCTTCGAGATGCTCGGGAACTTCTCGTTTGGCGACTACTTCAAGCGCGACGCGATCCGCTTTGCATGGGACTGGGTGACGGGTCCCGTATCGAACGGCGGATTGGGGATGGACCCGCGCCACCTGCGCGTGTCGGTGTTCCGCGAGGACGACGAGGCGCGTGCCCTCTGGCGTGAAGTCACGGGACTTCCGGACTCGCGGATCTACGGGCTCGGCGAAAAGGACAACTTCTGGCAGATGGCGGACACGGGGCCCTGCGGGCCGTGCTCCGAGATCTATGTCGACCTCGCGCACCTCGCGAAGGACTGGCGCTTCCCGGCAGGGGCGACGGGTGAGTGGACGGAACTCGACCGCGAGGATTTCTCCGAGGCGGCGTTCGTCGAGGGTGGCGAAGCGGGCCGTTTCCTGGAGATCTGGAACCTCGTGTTCATGCAGTTCGATCGGCAGCCGGACGGTACGATGGTGCCGCTTCCCAAGCCGTCGGTGGATACCGGGGCGGGGCTCGAGCGCATTGCCGCGGCACTCCAGGGCGTCACGAACAACTTCCACACGGACGTCTTCGCGCCGCTGATTGCGCGCATCGAGGAGGTCGTGGGACGTCCGTACGGCGGACGCGCGGCCAACGGCGGCGACGACCGCGATGCGTCCTACCGCGTCATCGCGGACCATGCGCGCGCGGTGGCGTTCCTGCTGGCGGACGGTGTGTTCCCCTCGAACGAAGGGCGGGGGTACGTGCTGCGACGCATCCTGCGGCGTGCGGTGCGCCACGCCTGGTTGCTTGGCCGCCGTGAGCCGACGCTCGTGCATGTGGTCCAGCGGGTGATCGAGACATTGTCCGACGTGTATCCCGAGCTCACGCAGCGCGCCTCACACATCGCGGAGACCACGCGCGCCGAGGAAGAGCGCTTCCTCGCGACGATCGAGGGCGGCATGCGTCGCTTCGACGAGGTCGCACCGGAGGGTCGCAAGGGCACGATCGCGGGCGACGATGCGTTCCGGCTGTACGACACCTTCGGGTTCCCGCTCGACCTCACGGAGCTCATGGCGCGTGAGCGCGGGTATGCGGTGGATGTGCCCGGGTTCGAGGCGGCGCTGGAGGCGCAGCGCGTCCAGAGCCAGGAGGAGCGCAAGTCCCGCAAGCTCGGCGTCGACGCGGGTGGTGCACGCGACTGGCAGTGGGACACGCCCACCGGCGCGCAGCCGACGGCGAGCGCAGGCAATACCTCGTTTGTCGGCTACGATGTCGTGGAGATCGAGACCCAGGTCACCGCGGTGCGACGCCTGGAGGATGGTCGCGTTGCCGTGATGCTGCGCGAGACGCCGTTCTATGCGGAGTCCGGCGGGCAGGTGTCCGACCATGGCGAGATCCGCGGCGACGGATGGCGCGTGGCGGTGGAGGACGTGCGCAAGTTCGAGGGACGCACGGCGGCGATTGGTGTGGCCACCGGCACGATCACGTTTGGGCGTGCGACGGCCACGGTCCCCACGACGCGACGACGCGACACCGAGCGCAACCACACGGCGACGCACCTCCTGCACGCTGCGCTGCGCGGCACGCTGGGTGACCATGTGCACCAGGCAGGTTCGCTCGTCGCCCCCGATCGCCTGCGCTTCGACTTCACGCATCACGGGCCGATCAAGCCCGATGCCCTCGCGCGCATCGAGCAGGAGGTCAATGCGGGGATCTGGGCGTCCGTGGACGTGCGCACCGAGGAGCGGCCGTACAAGGAGGCCGTGGCGGCGGGCGCGATGGCCCTGTTCGGCGAGAAGTACGGGGACGTGGTGCGCGTGGTCTCCATCCCCGGCCTGTCCGTTGAGCTGTGCGGTGGTACGCACGTGCGGAACACCGGGCAGATCGGGCTGTTCAAGGTCCTGTCGGAAACGGGGGTCGCGGCTGGTGTGCGACGCATCGAGGCGGTCACCGGCAAGGGCGCGTTCGAGGTCCTCTCCGAGCGCGATCGCACGCTGCACGAAGTGAGCGAACTGGTGAAGGCCAATAGCGGGACCGTCGTGCGCAAGGTCCAGGGACTGCTCGAGGAGCGCAAGGCGCTCGAGAAGCGACTCGACGAGGCGATGCGCGGGGGCGGCGACCAGGTGCGTGACATGTTGTCGCGGGCGACGATGGTCGCCGGCTTCAAGGTGATCGCGGCCCAGGTCACGGCGGAGGACAGCAAGACGCTGCAGGCCCTCGGTGACGCGCTGCGCGAGCAGATGGGAAGCGGGGTGGCGGCGCTCGGCGCGACGCTGGCCGATGGCAAGTCGAGCCTGCTCGTCGTCGCCACCGACGATGCGCGGGACCGTGGGGCGCGTGCGGACGTGATCGTGAAGGACCTCGCGGCGGCCATCGGCGGACGTGGGGGCGGGAAGCCGCACCTCGCACAGGCCGGGGTTCCGGATGGAGCACGCCTGCCGGAAGCGCTCGCCCGGCTCGAGGGCGTTGTGCAGGGGCTGGTGGGCGCGGCGTGAGCCTGACCCCGCTCCCCTGGTCCGACCAGGTGCCGGCGCGGCTGCGTGAGCGCGTCGGCCAGGCCCTGGCGGGGGCCGTTGCTGTCACACCGGAAGAAGTGATCGAGCGGGCGGTTGCCCTCACGCGCCCGATCCTGCAGGATGGAGCGGGGGGGCGGGGGACCGCGCTCGACCTGCTCGCCGCCGATGCCATGGTCACTCATGCCCTTCATCAGCTGGCCGACAATCCGGAACGGTTCGAGGACGGCTGTGCCGTCGCAATGACCGCCCTGTCTTCCATGGTGCCCACTGGTGATTGACCTCCATACGCACTTGCTGCCCGGCGTCGACGACGGGTCCCGGACGATGGAGAACTCGATCCGGGTGCTGGAGCGCATGCGTGCCGAGGGGGTGACCGACGTCGCGTGCACGCCGCACCTGGATGCATCGCGCGCGCGTGAGGCGCCGTTCGAGGCCTATGCCGCGTTGCGGGCCGAACTTCAGGCCAAGGCGCCGCCGGGCATCACGCTCCACAAGGGCTTCGAGATCATGCTCGACGCCGCGAGCGCCGACCTCACCGACCCGCGCCTCGCACTCGGCGACTCCAAGGCGGTGTTGGTGGAGTTCCCGCGCGAGCCCTTGGGGCAGCACTCCACCGATGACCTGATGCAGTTGCGGGCGTCGGGGGTGGTGCCCGTGATCGCGCACCCCGAACGCTACCAGGGGATCACGCTCGACCGCCTCTACATCTGGCGTGATATCGGGGTGGTGATCCAGGGCGATGCGTTGTTGCTCCTCGCCGCCGGGCGAAAGGGCGACTTTGCGCGCAAGGCGCTCGCCGAGGGACTGCTCGACATCCTGGCCAGCGACAACCACGGTGATGCGCGCGCGCTCGCCACGGTGAAGTTGTGGCTGCATGAAGTAGGCGGGGATCGCCACGCGCACATCCTGATGGAGCGGAACCCGCGGCACCTGCTCGATGACGAGATGCTGGAAGGGGTCCCGCCGCTGCACGAGCACAAGACGATCTGGGATCGCCTGCGCGAGTTGTTCACGGTCGGACGGGGCGGTTGATGGCAGACCCCACATCGCTGCTGCGCACACGGCTCGCGGACCTGGGCTCGGTGGTCCAGGCGGCGGAGCGATGTGTGGACGATGTCGTCGCGGCGGCCGCGCTCATGCGCAGCGCGCTCCAGGGTGGCGGCAAGATCCTGTTCTGCGGCAACGGCGGTTCGGCGGCAGACGCCCAGCACCTCGCCACGGAGTACGTCGTCCGGTACATGAAGAACCGGCGCGCGCTCGCCGCGATCGCGCTCACCACCGACACGTCGCTGCTCACGGCGGCGGGGAACGACCTGGGCTTCGACGAGATCTTTGCCCGGCAGGTGGAGGCGTTAGGCAGGCCGGGCGACGTCCTCGTGATCCACTCCACCAGCGGCAACTCCCCGAACGTGCTGCGCGCGGCGCAGGTGGCACGTGCCGCGGGGTTGCCGGTGATCGGCTGGACCTCGGAGGACGGGGGGGCGCTGCGCGCGCTGGCCACGGTCTGCGTGCGGATTCCCACCGCGCGCACCGACCGGGCCCAGGAGCTGCACCTGCACCTGCAGCATGTGATTTGTGAACTCCTCGAAGGGGACCTCACGTGATTGACCTGTCGGGAAAGCGCGCCCTGGTGACGGGCGGTTCGCGCGGCATCGGGGGGGCGGTCTCGCGGCTGCTCGCCCAGTGCGGGGCCGATGTCGCGGTGCACTACCGGAGCCGGCGCGCCGACGCCGATGCGATGGTGGCCACCGTGACGTCGACCGGTCGTCGCGCGATGGCGATTGCGGCGGAGCTGTCGGACCGCGCGGCGGTGGACGAGGCGTGTGCGGCCGTGGCCGACGCGTGGGGCGGGATCGACATCTTCGTCGGGAATGCGGGGATCTGGCCGGCCGACGAGGTCCCGGTGGTCGAGATGGACGACGACCGCTGGGCGCGCACGATGCGCGAGAACGTCGACGGGATGTTCTTCTCGACGCGGGCGGCGCTGCGGCACATGGGAAACGGCGGGCGCGTCGTCCTCGTGAGCAGCACCGCGGGGCAGCGTGGCGAGTCCATGCATGCCGACTACGGCGCGAGCAAGGGCGCGATGATCTCGTTCGTGAAGTCCGTGGCCATCGAGGTCGCGGGACGCGGGATCACCGTGAACAGCGTGGCCCCGGGCTGGGTGGACACCGAGATGTGCGAGGCCCCGTTTGCCGGTGAGGGGCGCGCGCGCATCGCCGGGGCCATCCCGGTGGGGCGCATCGCGACCCCGGATGACATCGCGTTCCCGATCGTTTGTCTCTGTGCCCCGCAGGCCCGGCACGTGACCGGGGAGATCGTGAACGTGAACGGCGGGAGTGTGTTGTGCGGGTAGTGGCCCTGGTGTTCACCGGGGGGACGATCTCGATGCGCTTCGATGCGGGCGCCGGTGGTGCCGTGCCGGCGCTGGGCGCGGAGGAGATCCTCGAGGCGACTGGGGGCGTGCGCGATGTCGCACATTTGCGCATCGAGGAGTTTGGCCGCTTTCCCGGGCCGCACATGTCGATCGCGCGCGAATGGGCGCTGCGGTCGCGCCTCGCGGAGCTGGTGGCCGATCCGACGATCGATGGGGTCGTGGTCACGCATGGGACGGACACCATCGAGGAGTCTGCCTACCTGGCCACGCGCTCGATCGACACGCCCAAGCCGATCGTGTTCACCGGGGCGATGCGCAACGCGTCGGAGTTGAGCTGGGACGGCCCGGCCAACCTGTGCGATGCCGTGCGTGTGGCGGCCTCCGCGGACGCCCGCGGGTACGGCACACTCGTCGTGCTCAACGGGCGCGTCTTCTCGGCGCTCGACGTGACCAAGGCGCACACGCACATGCTCGACGCGTTTGAAAGCCCGGGGTTGGGTCCGGTGGGCGTCGTCGATGACGGCGAGGTGGTCTTTCGCCGCATGTTGCCGCCAACCTCCCCCATCCTGTCGCCGGCGGCACTCGCCGAGCCGGTGGACATCATCCTCGCGTATTCGGGTGCCAATGGTCGTTTGGTCGACTGCGCGCGCGAGAGTGCGCGTGGACTCGTGATCGCGGCGCTGGGCCGCGGGAACGTGCCGCCTGAGATGTCCGAGGCCATTGGGCGCTGCGTGACCGCGGGGCTCCCGGTGGTGGTCGCGTCGCGAGCGCCTCGCGGCCGCGTGGGACAGACCTATGGCTACGAGGGCGGGGGACGCCACCTCGCGAGACTCGGGGCCATCTTCACGGGATCGCGCCGGCCCCAGCAGGCGCGCATCGACCTGATGCTCGCGCTTGGCGCCGGGCTCACTGGCGACGCGCTCCGCGCCGTATTTGATGGCTGAGGCTCGGCTGCAGCCCCCGGCGGCGGTCTGCGACATCGCGCGTCGCCTCGAGCAGGCAGGGTACGAGACCTGGTGTGTTGGCGGCGCCGTGCGCGACGCCCTGCTTGGCCTGCCGCACCTCGACTGGGACCTCGCCACGGCCGCGACGCCGCCGCAGGTGCGTCGCCT
>JAEUJK010000351.1 GCA_016794735.1 Gemmatimonadota bacterium
TCCGAGACGCGCTGGATGACGGCCGTGATCCCGTACCCGTGCAGCGGGCCGCGCCGGGCCAATGTCTTGAGCACGAGCAGGTCGAGCGTCCCCTGCAGGATGTCGTTGCGCGCCATACCTAGACTCCTATGCCTGTTGGTCTAGGTATAAGGCGACCCGGGGGCACCTGTCAAATCCACGCGTGTCGTCCGTGGCGCGGCGCACGGGGGCCCGGCCAGCGCGCGGAGCGAGGCCCGCACCGGCGGCGGCGCCCGGGCCAGCTGCCCATCCCCGCACGGCCCGCACCGCACGGCCGGGACGATCGTATCGCGACCCGGGACCCTGTCGTCCTAGATCGACGTAGTAGACTTCTCCCTTCACCCCTCCCGGTCCGCCGTGCCCCAGCAAATCCGCGAACAGCTCAAGGCCCTCGACTTCCTCACCGGACTCACGGACACGGCGATCCACCAGCTCGCCAAACACGTGGAGACGCGGACCTTCGAGACCAACGCCGAGCTGTTCACCCAGGGGCAGCCGCGCGAGCTGATGGCGATCCTCCTGTCAGGGGCGGTGGCCATCGAGAAGAGCGCGGGGGACCGCCCGATCCGGCTGGTGACGCTGGGGGTCGGCCAGGCCGTTGGCGAGGGGATCCTGCTCGACGAGCTGCCCCACGGCACCACCGCCCGTGCCCTGCAGGACACGACCGCCTTCGTGCTCACGCGGGCGAAGGTGGCCGACATCCTCAAGGACTATCCGCAGCTGTACGCCGCCCTGGTTGGGCGCGCGGCGCGGGCCATTTCGCAGCGGCTCGCTGCGACCGATGCCACCCTCGCGGGCCGCGGACGCCTCATGGGCTTCAGCGGCGCGGAAGGGCGCACGGAAAAGGACCTGCTGGGCACACGCGAGGTACCCGGCGACGCGCTCTACGGCGTGCAGACCCTGCGTGCCCTCGAGAACTTCCCGATCACCGGAACCCCGATCCGGGAGTTACCGGCCCTCATCGATGCCCTGGCCGCGGTGAAGGAGGCGGCCGCACTCGCCAACCACGAACTCGGGCTCCTCGACGCCGAGCGGTGCGAGGCCATCACATCGGCCGCCCGTGAGATTCGCGCCGGTCGACACCACGAGCATTTCCTCGTCGATGTCATGCAGGGCGGCGCCGGCACCTCGACCAACATGAACGCCAACGAGGTGATCGCCAACCGCGCCCTCGAGCTGCTGGGTGAACGCCGCGGCAACTACGAACGGCTGCATCCCAACGAACACGTCAACCTGAGCCAGTCCACCAACGACGTGTATCCCACGGCGGTCCGTCTCTCCCTCCACGGCGAGATCGAGACGTTGCGCGGGGCCATGCGCGAGCTGGCCGAAGCCTTCCTCGCCAAGGGTCGCGAGTTCTCCCCACTGCTCAAGATGGGACGCACGCAGCTCCAGGACGCCGTGCCGATGACCCTGGGCCAGGAGTTCGCGGCATTCGGGCATACGATGCTCGAGGACGTCGATCGCCTGGGCGAGTCGCTCTCGCTCATCCGGGAGATCAACATGGGCGCCACGGCGATCGGGACGGGGATCACGGCCCCGGCGAAATACGCCGAGTCGGTGCGGCGCCACCTGAGCGAAGTGACGGGGCTCGCCCTCGTGACGGCGCCGGACCTGGTCGAAGCGACCTCGGACACCGGGGCGTTCGTGCAGCTGAGCGGGGTGCTCAAGCGTTGCGCGACCAAGTTGTCGAAGATCTGCAATGACCTCCGGTTGTTGTCCTCCGGGCCGCGCGCGGGATTCGGGGAGATCAACCTGCCGCCGATGCAGCCGGGCTCGTCGATCATGCCGGGGAAGGTCAATCCGGTCATTCCCGAAGTCGTGAACCAGGTCTGCTTCGACATCATCGGGGGCGACATGACGGTGACCATGGCCGCCGAAGCGGGGCAGTTCCAGCTCAATGCGTTCGAGCCGGTGATCGCCTTCCGGTTGCTGCGTGGCATCGCCTCACTGCGTAATGCCTGTACAGTGCTCCGCATGCGGTGCGTGGAGGGAATCACGGCGAACCCGGACCGGCTCAAGCGCTTCGTCGAGGAGTCGATCGGGATCGTGACCGCGCTGGTGCCGGTGCTGGGCTACGCAACGTGCACGGATGTGGCCAAGGAGGCTGCGTCCAGCGGTCGCGGGGTGTACGACATCGTCCTCTCGCGAGGACTCCTGACCCGTGAGCGGCTGGACGAGGTGCTCAATCCCGTGGCGATGATCGGGGGGCAGGCTGGATGAGTGGCCCCAAGCTGGACGGCGCAGGAATCGCCAAGATGGCGACCCTGGATGAGGCGCAGCTTCAGCTGACGCGCATCCACGCCATTGTCGAGCGAATGGCCATCGAGGTACGGGCGCAAAAGCCCACGGCGCAGATGCGCCAGCAGATCCAGCGGGCCGCGACCCCCCTGGTGGGGCTGCTCAAGGGGCAGTTCGGGATGATTTCGGACCTCGTGGCCGCCCTCATCCTCGTGTTGTCGCGCGGGGGCAGTGACCAGACGCGCCTGCGGTCGCTGCGCGAGTTCGTGGGCCAGATCCGGACTGCACTGGAAATCGCGGTCAACAAGACGAAAGAGCAGCACACCTCGGGCGGGGACGCGGAGAAGGCACCGAAAGCGGAGTGAGACTTTCGCCCGCGCATCGGGAGCGACGCCTGCCATGCGCCGTCTGCCGTCTGCCGACTGCCCGTTAGTTGCACCTAAGTCCTTGCGTCGCAACGGGTCCGGAACTCCCTGACTGCTTGCCGCGATCGTGCCCGACCGGTAGCTTCCGGCGGCTTTTGGCCTGCCCGTTGCGACCCCCGCGCGGCGCATTCGAAACCACCCCTCTGGACAGAGTGATGACACGGAATTTTCGCCCGCGTCAGCTCGTGCGCGCCGCGTTGCCGGCGCTCCTGTTGCTCGCAATCGCAGCCTGCGGCGGCAACTATCCCAACTCCACCTTCCTTCCGAACACCGAATTCAATCGCGACCTCACCGCGACCTGGAACACGATGATGTTCTGGGGCACGATCGTGTTCGTGGTTGTCGAGGTGATCCTGATCGTTGCCATCGTGCGGTATCGGCGACGACCCGGAACCCCCGAGCCGAAGCACGTACACGGGAACACGTTGATGGAAATCACGTGGACGGTGCTCCCGCTCGTGGTCCTCGGCATCATCGCGGTGCCCACCGTCCGCTACATCTGGAAGTACCAGGCACCGGCGCCCGCTGACGCGCTGAAGGTCCAGGTGATCGGCCACCAGTGGTGGTGGGAGTTCAAGTATCCGCAGTACAACGTCTCGACGGCGAACGAGGTCTACCTGCAGGCCGGACGCGCCGTGGAGTTCGAACTCCGCACCGTGGACGTGATCCACTCGTTCTGGATCCCGGCGCTCGGCGGCAAGCGCGACCTGATCAACAACAAGACCAACATCCTCTGGTTCACGCCGGACTCGACGGGCGAGCAGTCGTTCATCGGGAGCTGCAACGAGTACTGCGGCGATTCGCATGCCAACATGCGCTTCCGGGCCTACACCGTGAATGCGGCGAACTTCGAGAGCTGGGCGCGGCACCAGGCGGCGAACGCCGTCTTCCCGCCGCCCCCGCCCGCCGCGACGGAGGCCGCGACCGCGGTGCCTGCGGCGAACACCGGGGCGACCCAGCCCGCGCCCGCCCCCGCGGCGGCGCCGAGCACCGGGTTCGAGTTCCCGCGTGAGCAGATGGGCGCGCACACGCTCCCGTCGACGCCGATCCCGGCGTCCCTCAAGTTCAACGAGGCGTTGCTCGCCAATGGCGACGCGACGCGCGGGTTCGAGACCTACTCGCGGTCGCTCTGCATCGGCTGTCACACGATCCGGGGCAACCCGGCCTCGCGCAGCCCGATCGGCCCGGACCTGACGCACCTCGCGTCGCGCCACACGATCGCGGCCGGGTTGTTCCCCAACGATGCCAAGCACCTCGCCTACTGGATCAAGAACGCCGTGGCCATGAAGCCGGGCGCGAAGATGCAAGTGGTCGGCAAGGGCGAGATCGACGCCGTCACGAAGAAGCCGGTTGCGGCCGGCGGACTCACCGACGAGCAGATCGCCGATATCGTCGCCTACCTCCGCACCCTGAAGTAGCCACCCCACGACTTTCGACCTCCGACTTCCGAATCCATGGCTACCGTCGCAGCATCCCCCACCTACGCGTCGCACGCGACTGGCGAGAAGGAAGGGATCATGGCGTGGTTGACGACGACCGATCACAAGAAGATCGGGACGCTCTACCTCCACACCTCACTCTTCTTCTTCATCTTCGGCGGCCTCGAGGCCGTCCTGATGCGCTGGCAGCTGATGAAGCCGAACATGACCGTCGTCACGGCGGATCAGTTCAACCAGCTCTTCACGATGCACGGCACCACGATGGTCTTCCTGGCCATCATGCCGCTCTCCGCCGCGTTCTTCAATTACCTCATCCCCCTGCAGCTCGGCGCACGCGACGTCGCCTTCCCGCGACTCAACGCGTTCAGCTACTGGGTGTACCTGTTCGGTGGCTTGTTCATCACGATCCCGATCTTCGGGTGGATGGCACCGAACGGCGGCTGGTTCGCCTACGCCCCGCTCTCGGGACGCACGTACTCGCCGGGCATCAACATGGATTTCTGGGTGCTGGGCATCCAGATCCTCGGCGTCTCGTCGCTCGCCGCGGCGTTCAACTTCGCCACCACCGTGATCAACCTGCGCGCGCCCGGGATGAACCTGATGCGCATGCCGATGTTCACGTGGATGTCGTTCGTGACGCAGTTCCTGATCATCCTCGCGTTCCCGGTCATCACGATCGCGCTCGTCTTCCTGCAGTTCGACCGGTTCTTCGGCACGAACTTCTACCAGGTCTCGGCCGGCGCCGACCCGCTGCTCTGGCAGCACCTGTTCTGGGTCTTCGGTCACCCCGAGGTGTACATCCTCATCCTGCCGGCCTTCGGCCTCGTGAGTGAGGTCCTCCCGACCAACTCCAAGAAGCCGCTGTTCGGGTACCCGGTGATGGCGTACTCGGGCATCCTGATCGGCTTCCTCGGCTTCGGCGTGTGGGCCCACCACATGTTCGCCGTGGGCATGGGCCCGATCGGCGACACGGTGTTCTCGCTGACGACGATGCTCATCGCGATCCCGACCGGCGTGAAGATCTTCAACTGGATCTTCACCATGTGGGGCGGCTCGATCCGCTTCACGGCGGCGATGAAGTTCGCGATCGGCCTGATCGCCCTCTTCACCATCGGCGGCATCTCGGGCATCTCGCACTCGTCGCCCCCGTCGGACCTGCAGCAGACCGACACGTACTACATCGTCGCGCACTTCCACTACGTGCTCTTCGGTGGCGCGATCATGGGCATCTTCTCCGGGATCTACCACTACTTCCCGAAGATGTACGGCCGCTACATGAACGAGACCCTCGGCACCTGGCACTTCTGGCTGAACTTCATCGCGATGAACCTCACGTTCTTCCCGATGCACTTCAGCGGGATGCTCGGCATGCCGCGCCGCATCTACACGTACGATGCGAACCAGGGCTGGGACACGTTCAACATGATCTCGACCGCCGGCGCGTTCCTGCTGATGCCGGCGACCCTGATCTTCATCTACAACTTCTTCTCGTCGAAGAAGGGGGGCGAGCCCGCCCCGCCGAACGCCTGGGACGCCGCCACGCTCGAGTGGTCGATCCCGTCCCCGCCGCCGGAATACAACTTCGCGAAGATCCCGGTGGTGCACTCGCGGTACCCGCTGTGGGACCTCACGCACCCGGAGCGCACGAAGGACGTGCCGCACACGGACGCGGGCATGGTGCACACCGGCGAGCACGACGTCGTCGACATGCACATCGAGACCGAGACCTTCACCGCGAAGCAGCTCGGGATCCCGATGCCGTCGGCGACCATCAAGCCGTTCTGGACCGCGCTGGGCATGGTCATCATGTTCACCGGCCTCCTCATGATGCCGCACAACAAGACCGCCGGGTACGCCGGCATCGGCGTGGGTGCGGCGATGCTCGTTGGCTTCCTCTACGCGTGGCTCACCACGCCGCTCGAGGAGCACCACTAGCATGCGCGCCGCCGATTCCGCCGGCCGTCCGATTCCCTCCTCCGTCCTCTCCCTCGGAGCCCAACCACTCGTGTCCGCCAACGCCCATGCGGCCCCCGCCCACGGGGGCCACGAGGAGCACCACCACTACACGACCACCGGCCTCGACAGCCGGAAGATCGCCATCTGGGCGTTCATCGGGTCGGAGTGCATGCTCTTCGCGTCGCTGATCTCCACGTACCTGATCTACAAGGGCAGGTCCATCGTCGGGCCGTTCCCGCACACCGCGTGGACGAACCCGCAGACCGGCCAGGTGATGAAGCCGATCCTGAACATCCCGGTCACCTCGGCCTCGACCTTCGTCCTCCTCATGTCGTCGCTGGCGATGGTGCTCGCCCTCGCCGCAGTGGAGAACAAGGACAAGCCGCTCCCGGCCGGCGCCGGGCTCGGTGACCGCATGCTCGCCTCGTCGAAGCTGTGGCTGTGGGCCACCTGCCTCCTCGGCGCGGGCTTCCTTGCCTTCCAGGCCTACGAGTTCACGTCGTTCGTGCACGAAGGGCTGACCATCAAGACCAACCTCTTCGGCTCGACCTTCTTCACGCTCACGGGCTTCCACGGCGCCCACGTGACGGCCGGGGTCATCTGGCTCGGCACGTTGCTCGCCATCGATTACAAGCGCGGCCTCGGACCCAAGGACGCGCTGAACGTTGACATCGCCGCCCTGTACTGGCACTTCGTCGACGTCGTCTGGATCGCGATCTTCACCCTCCTTTACCTCATTCCGGATTGAGGCCCGACATGGCGCACGATTCCCACGCCGAGCACTACCACCCAAGCTGGAAGGAGTACAAGTGGGTTGCCCTGATCCTCACG
>JAEUJK010000352.1 GCA_016794735.1 Gemmatimonadota bacterium
TCCCCGTTGCTGGCCGCGCGTCACGGTCTGCGTCCACGTCATGTTCCAGTTGAAGCGCCCGGTGAATCGACGCGGCATGAGCGAGAGGACGAACTGCCGGCTTTCGGAGCGCAGGTCGGCGCGCCACACGTTCACCTGGCCAAACGCGTCGACCAGGCGACTGCCACGCGGTGAGGCGGCCCCGGTTCGCGCGTCGATGCCGAGCGGCGAGACATACACCGGTCGGCCAGCCTCCTCGGGGAGGGTGAATGCCACCTGTCCCGCGAAGTTGTGGTCGTAGCTCGATGGTTGGTTGACGTTGCGCGCCCACGTCACGTCCACCGTCGTGCGGAAGGGACCGACGATGCGCGTCACGGCGGCGTTCGCACGCCAGCTGCGGGACGCGTCCCAGTCGCCGCCGTACAACATCACGCGTGGCACCGCGTCGGTGAGCAGCGTCCCGGAGGCGCCATCGAGGCAGCGATCGGGGGTCGGCAGGTCGTCGTCCCACACGGGCGCAGGGGCCGCCGCCCCAAAGCAGGACAGCTGCCGCCATCCCCCGGGCAGCCCGGTGGCGTCAAAGGCGCCGGCGAGCATCGTCGGGGCCACCAGGTTGCGGTACTCGCCGACCGTCGCGCGGAAGGTCCAGATCTTCCGTTCATCGAAGAACCCGGGCCCACCGGTTGGTGACGGCGCGGGAAGGTTGAAGGTGCGACGAAACCCGAACCGCGGACTCAGGCGCCAGCGATTGGGTGCACGATCGGTGCGCACGCCAAACTGCCGGAAGATCTCCGGATTGCCCGCCGGGAGCCGCGTGAACCGGTTGCCCTCGAGGCGAAGCCCGCCCTGGATGGCCGTGGCATCGTTCACCCGCCACGACTCGCCGAGCGAGGCGAACCAGTTGAGCCCGGCCGCGTCACGCACCCGCGGCGTCAGGTTGCGTGTGTACGACGACGGGATCCCCCGCGCCAGGTCGTCCAGCGAATTGAAGCTCCAGGTGCCTAACGCGTTCTGCGCCGTTTCCTGGGCGGACCAGCCGTACTGGAGGCTCGACGCCAGCCGCACCCGATGCTTGTTATCGGCCGACACCCAAGAGGTGTTGGACTGCAGCTCCCACGACCCGGAGCGGCTTTCGTCCGCCAACCCGGCATTCCCGCCGAACCCCAGCGAGGTCGTTCCCGCCGTCCCATCGGCCAGCTGCGACTGCACCCGCACCCGCCCGCTGGGCAGGTCGAGCCAGGGCTCGCTCTCACGCCGCGTGTAACTCGCGGCACCCTTGAACTCCTGCATGAACGCCTGGCGGTAGTACTTCGACCAGGTGTACACCGCCGAGGCGCCACGCGTGGAACTTTCGCCGCCACTCGCAAGCGGCGACGTCGGGCCGACACCGAGCCCGCGCGAGCGGCCAACGTTGACGGTGGTCACCAGGTTCGCCGCCGTCGTCCCCGTCGGGGAGAGGTCGAACCGGCCGATGAACGTCGCGTTGTCGTTCACGCGCTGGCTGCCCAGCCCTGCCAGCGCCAGCGGGACGCCGGCCCCATTGACCAACTGTTCAAAGCGAACCAGGGAATCACGGGACAGCCCCACGGCCTGCAGCGCCTGCCCATCCAGCCCCAGCAGCGAGGCCAGGTCGCTGGTGCGTCGCGTGAACTGGAACGAGGTGTTGTAGTAGATCCGATCCTCGACGATCGGCCCCATGACGGCGGCGCTCGCGAGCACGTTGCGGAATTCCTGGCCCAGCCGCGCGGCCGCGCGATCCGTCGTCTGCAGGGCCGGATCCTCGACGTTCACGACCGCCGTGTAGTTCCGGAAGTTGGAGCCGCTGAACACGAACATCTGCGCGAGCCCGCCGGAGAACCCGCCGCGCGACGGATCGGCCGAGTTGGTCGCGACGATCGGGATGGCGCCACCC
>JAEUJK010000358.1 GCA_016794735.1 Gemmatimonadota bacterium
GGAGTTCGAATCTCGTCGACGGCTGATTCCGGGCGGCACCTTCATGACGCGCGCGGAGATTGTACGTTCCGGCCGCGCTCGAGTGAGCGACCTGCTGCGATCCGTCGGCGGATTCCGCGTGACAGGAACGCAGGGGAAGGCGGTGCTCATGAGCACTCGCGGCCGCGGCAGTATCCGGACTGGCGCCTGCTATTCCCAGCTCGTCGTAGACGGCGCTCGGTGGTGGGCCCCTGGAGATTTCCAGCAACCGCCCTCTGTTGACGACTTCACGGTTGACCTGATCGAGGCGATTGAGGTGTACCCCGGACCAGCGGACACTCCTCCGGCGTACGCAGGCCTCGGGGCGACCTGTGGTACTCTCGTCATCTGGACTCGTCGCTAGGTGTAGATCACGAAGAGTTCGGGTCACTGAGTCGGAGCAGAGCAAGCTGGTTGTCGAACCGGCAGCTCCCCGGCGGGGTCAGTGAACGTTCACAGGCATGCACGCGAACGCCCGCGGAACGAGCCCATCCCGTGGCACCAGCCACAGGGCCCCTACCCCGCGCGTGCCCCGGGGGCCATCGCTTCGCGCGTGTGCAGGTTGAAGGCGGCGCCATGCGTGAGGATGTGGAGCCGCACGCCGAGCAGCGAGACGGGTTGCCCGCGGTCGGTGTGATCGGCCGCCGAGAACTCCACCTTCGACGGATCGATGCAGGTGATTGCGCCGGACCCATGGATATCGACGACGTTATCGGGGCCAATGAACGCGGCGGTGTCCTCGTCCAGCCCGAGCCCGATGGCAAACGGGTTGAGGGCGAGCGCCATCAACAGGCGGCCCAGGCGATCGCGCTGGCGGAAATGCTGGTCGATGACGACGCGGTTGGTGAGCCCAAGCCCTGGGGCCAGGGTGACCATGCCGACGCGCGGCGTCGGTCCTTCCTCGCCGAACCCGATCATGTGTTCGGAAAGGAACGCGGCCCCCGCTGATGTGCCGGCCACGTGTTGACCCGCCGCGTTGCGGCGACGGAGCAGGGTGGCGATGGGGGTCCCGCCGAGGGTGGTGCTGAGCTTGAGCTGCGAGCCACCGGTGAGGAAGACGCCGTCGGCGGCCTCGATGATCCCGAGGTAGTCGGCGTCGTCGCAGTCGGAGCGACGCTCGATGTTGAGGGCCTTGGCCTCGCGGGCGCCCAGCTTCTTGAAGGTCGCCTCGTATTCGCGCCCGGCGTTGCTGTCCGCCGAGGCCGTGGGCACGATGGCGATGCGCGCCTCGCGTCCCCCGCAGAGCGCGACAAAACGACCGAGGATGTCGGAATCCCCGATCCGCCCCCCGATGGGGACGATGTAGCCGCGGGAACCGTCGGGTGCGACGCGAGAAGGCATGAAAGAGAGCAGCAGCCGGTGACGACGCCGAACCATGTACGGGACCGGGAGCGAGGGCAAGGCTTGGGTTGTGCCGCGCGGAGCGGAGGACGTCATGGTGTCGCACGGCCGGCTGTGGCTGCGGTGCGGGTCTCGCTGCAACGGACCACCAGAGCGGGCCCGGTCACCCATTCGCCTCCTGACCCCGTCCCGGTGCGGCCCGTCCCAGTCGTACTGGCGGTTGGTGCAGGGGTGGGCCACTGTTTCCGCCCACTCGTCCCCTTCCCATGTCCAATACCACCTCGCGCGGCCGCTTCCTCTGGCACCAGCTCAACACACCGAATGCCGACGCGGCACTCGCGTTCTACACCGCCGTGTGCGAGTGGGGCCGTGAGTCCTGGCAGCCGGACCCGTCGCAGCCCGCGTACCAGATGTGGAAGGGAAGTGCCGGGGCACACAGCGGCGTGATGCAGATGCCGCCGGACAGCAAGGACCCGGCGCACTGGCTGGGGTACATCTCGACGCCTGATGTGGACGCGACGGTCAGCACGGTGAAGGGGCTCGGCGGTGCGCTGGTGTTTGGCCCCATGGACATCCCGAGCGTTGGCCGGTTCGCGGTGATGACCGACCCGGATGGCGCGATGTTCGCGCCCTTCACGCCTACGCAGGAAATGCCGCCAACACCGCCGGGCACGGGGGATTTCTCCTGGTTCGAGCTGGCCACGCGCGACATCCCGAAGGCCCTGGCGTTCTACGGCGCGGTGTTCGGGTGGACCGCGGGTGATGCGATGGACATGGGGCCCAACGGGATCTACCAGTTCTTCAATCGCGACGGGCAGATGATGGGCGGGATGTACCAGGTCAGCGCGTCCGGACCGATGGCCATGCCGCCAGGGTGGATCCACTACGTGACGGTCGCTGACCTGAATGCGGCGGTCGGGCGCGTGAAGGCAGGTGGGGGCAACGTCTTCGTGGAGACCGATATCCCCGGGGGACGCATCGCGATGTGCACGGATCCGCAGGGGGCGATGTTTGCCCTGCACTGGGCCGCCGCGTAGTCGGTCACCCTTTCCCCGCGTGCGCACGAGGCCGTCGGACATTCGTGCGCACCTGCGAAAAAGGACTTACCCGCGCCGCCCCTGTTCGTCCCTGAGGTGAAACCCATCTGCAGGGGCATTCCGCTGTTCGATCCACTCGCCAGTTCCCCCGATCCATCGCCCGGGCGGCCTGAAGCATTCGAGACCCCGACGCACCT
>JAEUJK010000360.1 GCA_016794735.1 Gemmatimonadota bacterium
CGCACGCCGACACCCACGCACCGCCGCGAGGCACGCCGTGACCACGGGCCTCCTCGCGCTGTTTCTGGCCGTTGGGGCCGATACCCTGCGGGTCGGGGAAGCCGGCACCTACACACGTATAGCTGACGCCCTGCGGGCGGCGGCCCCCGGACAGGTGGTGCTGGTGGGTCCCGGGACGTGGCGGGAGCCCACCCTGCTCCTCGACCGGCCCGTCACCCTCGTGGGCCAACCCGGCGCGATCCTCGACGGCAACGGGGAACGCTCGATCCTGCTGGTCACCGCGGACGACGTCACGATTGCCGGCCTCACCCTGCAACACACGGGCACCGCGCAGGTGGATGAACGCGCGGCCCTGCGGGTGCGGGGTGCCGCGCGGTGCCACGTGCACGGCAACACCATCATCGACGCCCAGTTCGCCATCTACCTCGAGAAGACCCGCGGCTGCGAGGTGCGGGACAACGTCGTGCGCGGGCCGGCGGCGCGGCAGATGAGCGCGGGCAATGGCATCCACGCCTGGCAGAGCGAAGGCACCGTCGTCGTGGGGAACCGGGTGACCGGGCACCGCGATGGGATCTACTTCGAGTTTGTCACCGGCGGGCGCGTCGCGCGGAACATCTCGGAACAGAGCGCCCGCTACGGCATGCACTTCATGTTCTCCAACGATTGTGCGTACGAGGGGAACACCTACCAGGACAACGGCAACGGCGTGGCCGTGATGTACTCGCGACGCGTCACCATGCGCGGCAACACCTTTGCCCGCTCGCATGGCAGCGCCGCATACGGCCTGCTGCTCAAGGACATCAACGACTCCGAGATCGTCGACAACCGCTTCCTCTCGAACTCGGTGGGACTCTACCTCGAGGATGCGAGCACCAATCGCGTCGTCGGGAACACCTTCCGGGAGAATGGCTGGGCGCTGCGCACCCTCGCGTCGGCGCAGGGCAACCGCTACGAGGGAAACACCTTCGAGCTGAACGCGTTCGACGTCACCACCAACTCGCGGCAGGCGGTCTCCACCTTCCGCGGCAACTACTGGGATCGCTACCGCGGCTATGACCTCGACCGCAACGGCGTCGGCGATGTACCGCACCTCCCCGTGCGGCTCTTCTCCCTCGTGGTGGAGCAATCGCCAGCCTCGGCGCTCCTGCTGCGCAGCATCCTCGTCGACTTGATGGACCTCGCCGAGCGTGCCTTCCCGGCACTCACGGCCGCCGACATCCGCGATGAGGCCCCGCTGCTGGTCCCTCCCGGCGCCGCTCGTTCCCCCGCCCCCCGCGTGCCATGATCACCGCCCACGGTATCCACAAGGCGTTCGGGTCGCGTCCGGTGCTTCGCGGCGTCGACCTCCACGTCCCGCGTGGCGAGGTGACGGCCGTGATCGGTCCCAATGCCGCCGGCAAGACCACGTTCAACAAGATGGTGCTGGGCCTCGTGAGGCCCGACGCGGGTGAGGTGCGCATCGACGGCCATCGCATCAACGGGTCTGCGGCGTACCGCGCGAAGATCGGCTACATGCCGCAAGCGGCCCGGTTCCCGGAGAACCTGCGCGCCGCCGACATCATCGAGCTGCTCACGGACCTGCGTGGCGGTGCCCCCGAACGGGATGACGAGCTGATCGACACGCTCCAACTCGCCCCGGTGCTCCAGACACCGATGCGTGTCCTCTCGGGTGGCACTCGCCAACGCATCAACGCGGCGCTGGCGTTCCTGTTCAAGCCCGAACTGCTCATCCTCGACGAACCCACCGCGGCGCTCGACCCGGTGTCGTCCTCCACGCTCAAGGACAAGATCCGCAGTGCGAGGCGCGACGGGACGACGTTCCTGGTGACGTCGCACGTGCTGAGCGAACTCGAGGAACTGGCGGACCACGTGATCTTCCTGCTCGACGGCGGCATCCGCTTCGCGGGTCGGCCGCGTGACCTGATGCAGGAAGCCGGGGAATCCAGCCTCGAGCGTGCCGCCGCGCGCCTGATGCGCGACGCCCGGAGGACGCCCACATGAAGGAGCGCGCCCCACGGGTCCTTCCGTTCCCCAACACGGCGGATGCCGGCGACGGGAGCGCGCAGGTGCCACTCGCGCCGCGCCCCGACGACGGGCGTCCCCCACTGCCGTCCTCCACCCGGGCGATCTCACGGATCCTGCGGTACGTCCTTGCCGACGTGCTGCGGAATCGATGGATCCTGGGATACGCCCTCTTCTTCGCCCTGGCGACGGACCTCCTGGTCCGGCTCGGCGGGACGGGGCCGCGCGCCCTCGCCTCGCTGCTCAACCTCGTCCTGGCGCTGGTCCCGCTCGTCACCGTGGTGTTCGGGACGATCTACTGGCACGGCGCGCGCGAGTTCACCGAACTGCTGCTGACGCAGCCCGTGCGCCGGGCCACCCTCTTCCACGGGTTGTTCGCCGGACTCGTGGTCCCACTCGCGCTCGCCTTCCTTGCCGGGGTCACGGTGCCGCTCCTGGTGCACCGCGTGATCGGCCCCGGCACCATGGGCACGCTCGGGTACCTGCTCGTGGTCGGGGTCCTGCTGACTGCGATTTTCGGTGCACTGGCCGTTCTTATCGGTGGATTGGTCGAGGATCGCCTCAAGGGGCTGGGGATCGCACTGGGCGTGTGGCTGGCCTGCACCGTCGTGTTTGATGGGCTGCTGCTCTGGCTGGCCGTGAGCTTGCGCGACTACCCGATCGAGGGCCCGCTGCTGGCGTTGAGTTTTGCCAATCCGGTGGACCTGGCGCGCATCCTCATGCTCCAGCAGCTCGACCTCGC
>JAEUJK010000398.1 GCA_016794735.1 Gemmatimonadota bacterium
AGCTGGTCCACCAAAGATCCGATCCAGGCCGGTCGTGCGAACGGTGAGACCGCGCGCGGCCGCCGAGGACACAAACTCGCGCAGCACTTCGGCGACGTCATGGTCGATGCGGCGGACCGCGGTGCCGTCCACCTCGACCACGGTCCCGCGCGGGAACTGCTGCAGGCGCGTCGAGAGGTTCGCCTTCGACAGGAAGGTGAGGTGCTCGTTGAGCCGGAGCTTCGCGGACCCGGGGGCTTCATCCACCACGAGGTAGCTCGGTGCACGCAGGTGCTCGAGCAGGATGAACACGAGCGAGGTGGCCAAACCGATCCCGATTCCCTTGAGCAGGTCGGTGAGGAGGATCGCCCCGATCGTCACGATGAACGGAATCCACTGGTGACGCCCGCGCGACATGAAGTAGGTCAGCTGCTTGGGGTGCGCGAGCTTGTACCCGGTGTAGAGCAGGATTGCCGCGAGCACGGCAAGCGGGATGCGGTTGAGCAAGGTCGGCACCGCGAGCACCGCGACGAGGAGCAGCACACCGTGCAGGATCGCGCTGGCCTTCGTCTTCGCCCCGGCGTAGACGTTGGCCGAGCTGCGCACGATCACGCCGGTCATCGGCAGGCCACCCGCGAGGCCACACAACGCGTTGCCGATGCCCTGGGCAACCAGCTCCCGGTTGGCCGGCGCCTCCCGCTTGAGCGGATCCATGCGATCGGTGGCCTCGAGACTCAGCAAGGTCTCGAGCGACGCCACGATCGCGACCGTCACGGCGACGGTCCACACGGCGGGTTGGGTCAGCACCGACCAGTCCGGTGCGCTGAGCACCGTCCCCAGGTCCGTCATCGAGGCGATGACCGGGAGCGTGACCAGGTGATCGCCTGAGAGCGCCAGGGCCGATCCACCGCCCGTGAAGATCCCGTTGAGGACGACGCCGAGGATCACCGCGACCAGCGCGCCCGGCACGAGCGCAAAACGCTTCATGAACTTCTGGTCCCACAACACCAGGATAACAAGCGCCAGCGTCGTGAGGAGGATGGCACCGAGTTCGACATGCTCCAGCGAGTTGAAGAGCGCGGAGAACGTGTTTTCGTCGTTGGACTGCCGGAACGCCTCGTCGCCCTCGAAGTCGGTGTCGTAGCCGACCGCGTGCGGGATCTGCTTGAGGATGATGATGATACCGATACCGGCAAGCATCCCGCGGATGACCGCGTTCGGGAAGAAGTACCCGATGACACCGGCCTTGAGGAACCCAAGCGCGACCTGCATGAGGCCGGCGAGGAAGACCGCCGTGAGGAACGCCTGGAAGGAGCCCAGCGAGGCGATCGCGGCCAGCACGATCGCTGTCAGCCCCGCCGCGGGACCGCTGACCATCAGGTGCGAACCGGAAGCGGCCCCGACCACGATTCCGCCAATCACCCCGGTTACAATCCCTGAGACCAGCGGAGCCCCCGAGGCCAGCGCGATGCCAAGGCAAAGGGGCAGGGCGACAAGGAAGACCACGACGGATGCCCCGACGTCGGACTTCCACGCCTCGCGAAACGACGGTGTCCAGCTTGCACTAGGTGCGTCGAGGCCTTCGGATGGGGTGTTGCTCATGG
>JAEUJK010000456.1 GCA_016794735.1 Gemmatimonadota bacterium
GCGGCCGATGTCCAGGTGGCTCCGGATGGACGCAGCGTTGCCTACGTGCGCCGCTGGAACGACCAGCTCACCGACAAGGCGTACACCAACATCTGGATGGTGAACGCGGACGGCAGCAACCATCGTCCCATCACGTCCGGCAAGACGCACGATGCCTCGCCACGCTGGTCGCCCGACGGCAAGCGACTCGCGTACGTGAGCGACAAGGGGGGAACCGGCCAGCTGTACATCCGCTGGATGGACACCGGGGAGTCGATCGCCATCACGCAGGGAGCGATCCCGCCCCAGTCGCCCGCCTGGTCGCCGGACGGGTCGATGATCGCCTTTGCACAGTTTGTCCCCAAGGCTCCGCTGGTGATCGGCACCCCGTTGACGCCGCCCCCGGGCGCGCAGTGGGCGGCCCCGCCCAAGTACACGGACGAACTGGTTTTTCGCTTCGACGGCGCCGGTGACATCCCGCCCGGCTTCACGCACCTCTTCGTGGTGCGCACCGACGGTGGCTCACCGCGCCAGGTGACCAGCGGTGACTACCACTACAGCGGCGTCTTCGGCGGCGGCTTCGACTGGACGCCGGACGGGCGCGAGCTGATCGTGGCCGCACGCCGTCGCGAGGGCGCTGAACTCGAGTTGCTGGAGAGCGAGCTGTACGCGGTGGGCGTGCAGGACGGTGCGATGCGCCGCCTGACCGATCGCCTCGGCCCCGACAACAGCCCGGTGGTGTCGCCCGATGGTCGCCTCATAGCGTGGACCGGGTATGAGGAGCGGCATGTCGGGTACCAGAACACGTTGCTCTGGGTGATGAACCGCGATGGCTCCAACAAGCGTGTGCTGTCGACGCGCATCGACAACAGCGTGTCCGCGCCACAGTGGGCCGCCGATGGATCCGGCGTGTACGTGCAGTTCGACGAGAAGGGCAACAGCAAGGTCGCGCTCATCGCCCTCGATGGGTCGTATCGCGTGGTGGCCTCCAACCTCGGCGGCGGCGCTGGTGCGTACGGCGGCGGCAACTTCACCGTGGCGCGCAATGGGACGATTGCCTTCGGGATGTCCACGCCGAATGTGCCGTCCCAGGTGGCCGTGACGACGAGCGCCGCTGGGGCGCAGCCGCGGGTGGTGACGGCACTCAACGCCGACTTGCTCGCCTCCCGGACGCTCGGCGCCGTCGAGGAGATCTGGTGGGAGTCGTCAAAGGACAAGCGGCGCATCCAGGGGTGGATCATCAAGCCCCCGGGCTTCGACCCGCGCAGGAAGTACCCGCTGATCCTGGAGATTCATGGAGGACCGTTCGCGAACTACGGCGACCGCTTCGATGACGAAAAGCAGATCATGGCCGCGCATGGGTTCGTCGTGCTGTACACCAACCCGCGGGGCAGCACCAGCTACGGTGAGGAGTTCGGGAACCTCATCCACCATGCGTACCCGGGCGACGACTTCTACGACCTCAACTCCGGCGTGGACGCGGTGATCGCCAAGGGGTACATCGACGAGAAGAACCTGTTCGTCACGGGTGGGTCCGGCGGTGGCGTGCTGACGGCGTGGATGATCGGCAACACCGATCGCTTCCGTGCGGCGCTCGCCTTCTACCCGGTGATCAACTGGGAGAGCTTCTCGCTCACGGCCGACATGGCGCCGATGTCGGTGAAGAACTGGTTCCCGGGCTTCCCGTGGGAACACCCCGAGAACTACGACAAGCGCTCGCTGCTCTCCGTCGTGAAGAACGTGAAGACGCCAACACTCATCATGACGGGTGAGGAGGATTACCGGACGCCGATGTCCGAGTCGGAGCAGTACTACAAGGCGCTCAAGATGCGCGGCGTCGATGCGGTGCTGGTCCGGGTGCCGGAGGAGCCGCACGGCATCCGCAAGCGGCCCAGTCATGCGGCGTCCAAGCTGACGACACTGGCCGGGTGGTTTGACAAGTACAAGGCGCCGGTGCAATGACCATCGGCCTTCCGACGGAGAAGATCATGCGTAGCGCTGCCCTGGTTCTCGCCTTGCTCGCCGCGCCGCTGGCGGCGCAGCCCCGTCCACTCACCCCGGGCGACGTGTTTGCCCTGGCCTATGCGGCCGACCCGCAGGTCAGCGCGGACGGGCAGTGGGTCGCGTACGTGCGGCAGTGGAGCGATCCATCCATCGACCGCCGTTACAGCAACATCTGGTTGGTCAAGGCAGATGGCTCCGAGCACCGTCCATTGACGGGCGGGTCGTTCACCGAACACTCGCCGCGCTGGTCCCCGGACGGTTCGCGCCTGCTCTACATCTCCAATCGTGGCGGGTCACCCCAGCTGTACGTGCGGTACATGGCGACCGGTGAGGCCTTCGCCGTGACCAACCTGCGACAGCCGCCGGGCTCTCCCGCGTGGTCGGCCGACGGGTCGCAGATCGCGTATCTCGCGCTGGTGCCCAAGGCACCGCTGGTGATCGGCACACCACTCACGCCGCCGCCAGGCGCGCAGTGGGCCGCGCCCCCGAAGTACACGGAGAACCTGGTGTTCCGCTTTGACGGGGTCGGCGAGGTACCTACCGGTTTCGTGCATGCCTTTGTGGTGCCCGCCCTTGGTGGCGCGCCGCGACAGGTGACGAGTGGCGACTTCAACCACGGGGGCACGCCGTATGGTGGTGGCTCACTCGCGTGGACACCCGACGGCACTGAACTCGTCCTTCCCGCCCGGCGCGGCGAACGTCCGGAGTGGAATGCGCGTGAGAGCGACCTCTTCGCGGTCAATGTGCGCAGCGGCGCGCTGCGCCGCCTCACCGAGCGGTTCGGCCCCGACGCGTCGCCGGCGGTGTCGCCCGATGGCCAGCTGATCGCCTGGGTGGGGTACGACGATCGCAAGCAGGGATACCAGAACACCATGCTGTACGTGATGAACCGCGATGGCTCCAACAAGCGTGTCGTCTCCACCAAGCTCGACAACAGCGTCGGTTCCCCCGCGTGGAGTGCCGACAGCAAGGCGATCTACGGGCAGGTCGATGACCGTGGCAATACGAAGGTCATGCGCTTCACGCTGGACGGCAGCATCACGACGGTCGCCACACATCTCGGAGGGGGAACCTCGGCGTACAGCGGCGGGTCGTTCAGCGTGTCGCGCACGGGCACGGTCGCGTACACCCACAGCACGGTGGCGATCCCGAGTGAGGTGGCGGTGACCACGGCGGCATCCACCACGCCGCGCGTGTTGACGGCGCTCAACGCGACCCTGCTGGCCGACCGTTCGATCGGCGAGGTCGAGGAGATCTGGTACGAGTCGTCCAAGGACAAGCGCAAGATCCACGGCTGGATCGTCAAGCCACCCGGCTTCGACGCGCGCCGGAAGTATCCGTTGATCCTGGAGATTCACGGCGGCCCGTTTGCCAACTACGGCGACCGCTTCGATGAGGAAAAGCAGCTCATGGCGGCGGCCGGCTTCGTGGTGCTGTACACCAACCCGCGGGGCAGCACCAGCTACGGCGAGGAGTTCGGCAACCTCATTCATCACGCCTACCCCGGCGACGACTTCCACGACCTCAACGCGGGCGTGGACGCCGTGATCGCCAAGGGGTACATCGACGAGAAGAACCTCTTCGTCACTGGCGGGAGCGGTGGTGGTGTGCTCACCGCATGGATGATCGGGCACACCGATCGCTTCCGCGCGGCGCTCGCGTTCTACCCGGTGATCAACTGGGAGAGCTTCTCCCTCACAGCCGACATGGCACCGAGTTCGGTGAACAACTGGTTCCCCGGCTTCCCGTGGGACTTCCCGGAGAACTACGACAAGCGCTCCTTGCTCTCGGTGGTGAAGAACGTGAAGACGCCGACCCTCATCATGACCGGTGAGGAGGACTATCGCACGCCGATGTCGGAGTCGGAGCAGTACTACAAGGCGCTCAAGATGCGTGGGGTGGACGCGGTGCTGGTCCGCGTGCCAGAGGAGCCGCATGGCATCCGGCGTCGGCCAAGCCACGAGGCGTCGAAGCTGACGACGCTCGCGGGGTGGTTCAACAAGTACAAGGCGCCGGTGCAGTGATCGCGTGAACCGTCGACGCTTCCTGAAACACACCGCCGCATCGACGGCCGCGTGGTCGGCTGTCCCGCACGCGCTCGCCGCGTGGCCGCCCCAACCCGCCGACCGGATGTCCTGGTGGCGGGAGGCACGCTTCGGGATGTTTGTCCACTTCGGCCTCTACTCCATCCCGGGCGGCGAGTGGAAGGGCACGTTCGTCGGGTCGCATGAGTGGATGCGGAACAACGCGAAGGTGCCCCACGAGGAGTACATCCAGCTGGCGCAGCAGTTCAATCCGACCCGCCTGGATGTCGACGCGATCGTGCGCCTCGCGAAGGAGGCGGGCCAGCGCTACATCGTCGTCACGACCAAGCATCACGAGGGGTTCTCGCTCTTCGACTCCCGGCATTCCACGTACGACGTCATGGCCACGCCGTACCGCCGTGACATCATGCGCGCATTCGCGGAGTCGTGCCGTCGCCATGAGATGAAGCTGGGGTGGTATTACTCCATCATGGATTGGTACCACCCCGACTACCTCCCGCGCCGCGACTGGGAGGTGCGCGACGCCACCGGGGCGTCGTTCGACCGGTACGTGCAGTTCATGAACGCGCAGCTTACCGAGTTGCTCACCAACTACGGCGAGATCTCGGTGATGTGGTTCGACGGGCAGTGGGAGTCCACCTGGAACCACACGTTGGGACAGGCGACCTACGACCTCTGCCGTCGACTGCAGCCGCGCGTGATCATGAACAACCGCGTCGACGTGAAGGCAGCGGGCGGCGACGATCGTACCCTCGGCGGCGGGATGGCGGGCGACTACAGCACGCCGGAGCTGGAGGTGCCCGCGCGCGGGCTCCCGGGGCAGGACTGGGAAACGTGCATGACGATGAACGACAACTGGGGCTACGCGAAGGACGACGAGAACTGGAAGTCGCCGGCCAAGTTGATCGGGCTGCTCGTGGAAACGGCGAGCAAGGGCGGCAACCTGCTGCTCAACATCGGGCCGATGGGCGATGGCCGTGTGCCCCAGCCATCCATCGATGGCTTGCGCGCGATGGGCGCATGGTTGCGCGTGAATGGCGATGCCATCTACGGCACCGAGGCGTCGCTGATCGACGTGCCCGAGTGCCGCACCACCACACGCGGGCGCGAGGTCAACGTGCTGGTCGAGCGCTGGCGTCCGGGGCCGCTGTCGCTGGCAGGACTCCGCGGCACTCCTCGACGTGCGCTCCTGCTCGCCGATCGCCGGGCCGAGATTCCTCTGCGCACCACCCCCGATGGTATCGCACTCGTCCTTCCGGATCGTCCGCCCGACCCGATCTGCTCTGTGGTGAGGATCGAGTTCGAGGCGCCGCCCTCTTCCCGCGCCTGAACGGGACTGCCGAGGACGGGCGGCGCAAGGCGCCCTCTCGCGGAATGCAGCCGCCGGTGACACGTTCGGGGGTCCCGTCACCGGTGCCCGCCCTCATGTCGTTCCGTCGACTCGTCGCCACGACCTTGCTTGCCGCGCCCCTGGGTGCCTGGGCCCAACGGCCCGTGAATCCCGCGGAGCTGCTCTCGCCGCCGCCGTCCGAGTGGCTGAGTTATGGTCGCACCTACGACAACCAGCGCTTCTCACCGCTCACGCAGGTGAACCGCCAGACGGTGCGCCAACTCGCGCCGACCGCGGTCTATCAGATGAACGTGCAGCGCGCCGACGGGCTTGAGGCCACGCCGATCGTGGCGGGCGGCGTGATGTACATGACCACCTCGCACAACAGCGTGCTCGCCTTCGACCTGCGCACGCACAAGCGCCTGTGGCAATACAATCATGAGCGAAACCCCAAGGCGTCCTTCTGCTGTGGACCGGTGAACCGCGGCGTGGCGATCGCGAACGACAAGGTCTTCATGGCGACGCTGGATTCGCGCCTCATTGCCCTCGACGCTCGCACGGGCGCGGTCAAGTGGAACATCGCGGTGCGCGCGGCGGACTCGGCGTATTCCAATACCGAGGCGCCGCTCGTGATCGGCAACAAGGTGATCGTTGGGGTCGCGGGTGGTGAATACGGCATCCGGGGTTCGGTGCAGGCGTACGACACCGAAAGCGGGCGCCTCATCTGGCGCTTCTATACGGTGCCGTCGCCGCAGGACGGCGGCTGGTGGGGCAAGTGGGCGCCGCGGACGCCATGGGGCGACGTCATGCCGCGCAACATGGCGAAGGAAAAGGCCGACTCCGCGAAGTACCCCAACACCTGGCAGCATGGCGGCGCCCCGGTCTGGGTGACGCCGGCGTATGACCCCGAGCTGGGGCTCATCTACTTCGGCACCGGCAACCCGTCACCCTCCAACGACGGCGTGCTCCGCCCGGGCGACAACCTCTACAACAACAGCACGGTCGCCATCGAGGCCGAGACCGGCAAGTTGCGCTGGTACGTGCAGCACGTGCCGCACGACGTGTGGGACTACGACATCCCGAACCCGCCGATCCTCGCGCGCGTGGGCGGCCGCAAGGTCGTGATGCACGCCGCCAAGGAAGGGTGGACCTACATCATGGATGCCGCCACCGGCGAGGCCATTCGCCGGTCCGAGGAGTTCGTGCCGCACGAGAACATGTGGGTGGTGCCCGACGACAAGGGCGTCCTCATGCGGCCCGGGATCTTCGGCGGGGCCAACTGGCCGCCGTCCTCGTTCTCGCCGCAGACCGGTTTGATGTACGTCCCCGCGCGCGACCGGCCCAACATGGCCACGCGCCAGGAAAGCGAACTCGAGATCGGCAAGATGTTCACGAGTGGCTCGTTTCCCCGCATCCCCGGGAACGAGCCGAAGGGGATCCTGGCGGCGATCGACATCGCCACCGGGAAGATCAAGTGGAAATCCGAGCGGCCGAAGTGGGTGTGGAGCGGCACGCTCGCGACGGCGGGTGGGCTCGTCTTCATGGGCGAGACCGACGGCTGGTTCCGCGCGTATGATGCGGCGACCGGTGAGGTGCTCTGGTCGTTCTTCTGTGGCGCCGGTGTCGACTCGTCGCCGATCACCTATGAACTCGATGGACGCCAGTATGTCGCGGTCGCGGCCGGGGGCATTCGGTACGAACAACTGCGCGGCAACGCCCTCTTTGTCTTTGCCCTGCCCGGTGGGAGGTAGTTCGCACCCGACACCGGACAGGGGTTCGCACGGAACGGCGCGCGGTCAGGCTCCCGCGTACACGTAGCCCGCGCCGCTCGACTGCGCCATCGCCATCGCGGCGACGATGGCCGGCACCACGGTCACGCCAGGCAGCATGTTGGCCTTGAGTTCCGCGCGCACCTCGGCGTAGGGCCGCTGCGTGGACGCCATCACGCGACGGATCACCCCGCGGAAGACGTTGTTGCAGAACAACACCATCGCCCCGCGCTCTTGCAGGACGTTCACGCCGAACTCGGCCATCGACTCCGTGGGCAGGGGTTGCCACCAGACGTTGCGAACGGCTAACTGCCCGGTGCGCACGTCGGTCGTCTTGCTGGACTCGCCGAACTTGTACTTCGCCCACATCGCATCATTGAAGACGATCGGGTAGGCGTCGCCGCTGATGCCGAGGATGGCAATGACGTTGGGCGTGGTCTCCTGCCAGCCGTCGCGCATGCCATTCAGGTAGTTCCTGGCGTAGTACAAGCCACCGCCATCGGCATATGCACCGATGTCGAACACCAGCTTGTGTTTCGCACTGGCGAGTCGCGTGAGCCAGCTGTGGTCCCATGGGCCATCGAGCGAGGTCGACGGGATGGGGAGCTGCGGCGCGGAGCGTCCCGGGCGGTTGCTCGCGGCAGCAGCAGCCGGAGTCGGCGTCGGAGCGGGTGCGGGTGTGGCGGCAGGCGTGGCGCCGGTTGCCGCGGCGCAACCAGCGGCCACCAGGGCGAGGCTACCTGTTCCGAGCTGGGCGACGAAATCCCGGCGGGACGCGTGTACGGTCGAAGGGTCCGAGCTGGACATGGCGAGGGTCGGCGAAGGGTGCACCGCCAATCTATAGAAAGCGTGCGATGTTGCACCGCGACGGTCGTAGCATCCTCCCGAAACCTATGTGCGTGGCGCACGTAGTGGCGGCATGGCCACCCTGCGCCCCATCGAGTTCGAGATCCTCCTCTCCCTCGCCGGAGAGGAGCGCCACGGATACGCGATCATCCAGGACATCGCGGCCCGCAGCGGCGAGACGGTAGAAACCGGAACGCTGTATCGCGCCCTGCAACGCCTCACCGAGGCCGACCTCGCGAGGCCCGTTGCACAACGCCGCACGACACCTGGCGACGATGAGCGCCGACAGTACTACGCCATCACCGCGGCCGGTCGGCAGGCCGCGAGCGCCGAAGCGCGACGACTCGCCGCGCTCGTCGACGTGGCGCGCGCCGTGCGCCTCCTCCCGCGCACGTCATGACACGCGCCTGGATCCTCGCCTATCGGGTCGCCCTGCTCGCCTTCCCGCGCGCGTTTCGCAGGCGCTGGGGGCAGGGAATGCTCGATGCCTTTCTCGATGGACTGACCGCTGGCGACGCGCAGCAACGCACGGCATATGCACTGCGCGAGTTGCGCACGTTGTGCGCGACGGGATTCCGCGAGCGGTTCTTCACTGACACGCGCCAGCTCCAACTGCTCCACCTCACCGACATTCGCTACGCCCTCCGCCTGCTCACACGCAGCCCGGGATTTGCGCTGCTCACGGTCCTGGTCCTGGGAGGAGGACTGGGACTGAGCACCTTCACCTTCTCCTTCCTCTACACGGCGATGGTCCGGCCGCTCCCGTTGGGTGACGGTGCGGAGATCGTACGCCTCATGCAGGCAGAAGGGCCGCGTCGCACCCCGCTCGACGCGCTCGACATCGTCACGCTGCGTCAGGCCGCACGCACGGTGCGCGAACTCTCACCGTATGTGAGTGCGCAGGTGGTGCTCGGTACGCAGGGCCAGCGTCGCGCCGTGGATGCGGCCGCCGTGGACGCCGGGATCTTCACCATCGCCCGCACCCCGGCGCGACTCGGTCGGCACCTGCTGCCCTCCGACAACGCCGCTGGAGCCGAAGCCGTGATGGTGCTGTCGCATCGCACGTGGGAGGTGGCCTTCGGGTCGGATCGCGCGGTCGTGGACCGGTTCGTCGACGTGAACGGCACGCGCACGCGCATCGTGGGGGTCATGCCCGAGGGATTCGGCTTCCCGGTCGCCACCGAGGCGTGGATCCCGCTCGGACCATCTGCGCTGGCGCCGAGCGATACCGGCATTCAGTTGAATGTGGCGGGGCGGCTCGTCGCCGGGATGCGCGCGGACGACGCCTCGACGGAACTGACGGGGATTGTCCAACGGGCAGTAGCCGCACGGGACACCACACGCGGCACCGGCGCACCGCCGTTACTCGTGCGGGCCGAGTCATTCCCGCAGGCGCAGTTCGGCGAGGAACGCGCCCTGGTGTTCGTGGTGCTGAACCTCGTGGCCGCGCTGATCCTGCTGCTTGCGCTCGTCAACGTCACCAACCTCCTGCTCGCGCGGGCCAACGAGCGCGTGCGAGAAACAGCGGTCCGCGTGGCACTCGGCGCCAGCACCGCGCGACTGGTGATGCAAGGCATGTGGGAGACGATCATCCTGTGTGTGGTCGGTGGGTTGCTCGGGACGGCAGCAGCCGCGTGGGGGCTCGAGGCCATCACGCGCTGGACCCAGCAGAACCTCGAGGGAAACCTGGCCTTCTGGTGGGTGTGGCGTCCCGATGGTGTGACGATCCTCGTCGCGGGCACGTTTGTCACGATCGCGGTGCTGGTGCTCTGTCTTGCGACGGCGCGTCGTGCCACGCAGGTCAACGTTCGCGAGGTGATCCAGGACGGGTCGGTGCGCGGTGGATCGCGGCGTGAGGGGCGCGTGACGCGGATGTTGGTGGTGACCCAGGTGGCGACCGTCACCCTGTTGATGTTCTTCGGCGTCCTCGCGGGGATCATCGGGCGTCGCCTCGCGCGGCTCGACCTCGGGTTCGATGCGACGCCCGTCATGCAGGTGAGCGTGGATCCCGGAACGAGTCGTTATGTGGATCGCGCGTCGCGCCAACAGGCCATGACCCGCATCCGCGACGAACTGGCGGCGCGCCCCGGTGTGGACGGTGCGTTGTTGCGCTCCGGCTTGTCGCGGCCGGAGGCCGGCGGACAGCTCGAGCTTCGCGAGGGTGGCACGACTCGCCGGTTGTCGGCGTGGGTGTA
>JAEUJK010000540.1 GCA_016794735.1 Gemmatimonadota bacterium
GGGCGGCATGACACGTCGCGACCTGCTGGCATCGTTTCCCGACGTGGCGGAGATCCCCTTCTCCAGCGAGCGGCAGTGGATGGCAACGGCGCACCGGGTGCCCGCACGACCCGACGTCGTGCGCGTGTTCGCCAAGGGGGCACCAGGCCGACTCATCGAGCGATGCACGCACGAGTTTGTCTCTGGCGCCCGGCGCCCGCTCGACGACGCGGGCCGCGCGCGTTGGCTGGCGCGGAACGAGGAGCTGGCCGCCCGGGGGCTCCGCGTCCTCGCCCTCGCCTCGCTCGAGGCCCCCGCCCCATGGCCGGCGCGCGAGGACGCGGTGCGTGGGCTCTCCTTCCTGGGGCTCGTCGGCATCACGGATCCACCGGCACCCGGCGTGCTGGAGACGATCGGCCTGTTGCGGCAGGCGGGGGTTCGCACGGTCATGATCACCGGCGACCAGCGCCGCACCGCCGAGGCATTGGCGCAGCAACTCGGCCTGAGCGCCCCCGGTGACGAGGTCCTCGACGGACGGGCCCTCGCCGCGCTGGACGACCAGCAACTCGCCGCGCGCCTGGACCGGACGGCGGTGTTCAATCGCGTGAGCCCGCTCGACAAACTCCGCATTGTCGAGGCGCTCCAGGCACGTGGCGAGATCGTCGCGATGCTGGGGGACGGCGTGAACGACGCGGCGGCCCTCAAGAAGGCCGACATCGGCGTGGCGATGGGAGGACGCGGGACGGATGTCGCCAAGGACGCGGCGGACCTGATCCTCGCGGACGATCGCTTCGCGACGATTGGCGCCGCCGTGGAGGAAGGGCGCGTCATCTTCGAGAACGTTCGCAAGTTTGTCTTCTACCTCTTCTCGTGTAACGTCGCCGAGATCCTGGTGATGCTGGGCGCCGTGGTGATCGGGCTGCCGCAGCCGCTGCTGCCGACGCAGATCCTGTGGCTCAACCTGCTCACCGACACCTTTCCCGCGCTGGCACTGGCGGTGGAGCCCGGTGATACCGACGTGATGGCGCGGCCGCCGCGGGATCCGGGCCAGGCGCTCCTCTCGACCGCGTTCGTGAAGAGCACCGCCTTCTACGCCGTGCTGATGGCTACCATCACGCTCGTGGCGTACGTGGTGACCTTGCGCGAGGACGCGAGCCGGGCAGGCACGGTCGCGTTTGTAACCCTGGCCCTCGCGCAGGCGCTCCACCTCGGGAACGCGCGGAGTGTCTCCGACGTCCTCGCGTGGCGGCGCGCGGCCGCCAACCGGTGGGCGCTCGCCGCGGTCGCGTTTGTCATCGGCATGCAGGTGCTGGCCGTCCACAACAGCTGGCTCGCCCAGGCCCTGCGCCTCGTGCCCCTCACCCCGTTCGAGTGGGGGCTCGCCACCGCAGCCGCCGTGGTTCCCGCGTTCGTCGGCCAGGCGTTGAAGCTCCGACGGCGGCACTGAAACGGGCCCCCGCTCCCGTCCTCTAAAACCCGACGCCGTCCCCCGGCTCTCCCGACCACGGAATCCCCCTTTGACCGGCACGATGCAGGGGGGACGGGCGGCCTTCCGTTCCGCCCTCATCGCCACTCAGGAGGACGACATGACGGCCGTCGCGTATGCACCCCAGGCAGCTGCCCCAGGGACCGAGGGCGCCACGCCTTTCGTCCGATGGCTGGCGGACTCGTCGCGCGCCGATGTCGCGATCGTGGGTGGCAAGGGCGCCAACCTTGGCGAGATGGCCCG
>JAEUJK010000541.1 GCA_016794735.1 Gemmatimonadota bacterium
GGCCCGAACGCCGAGCGTGGGTTGTATCGATCGCTCGATGGGGGGCGCAGCTTCCGGAAGGTGCTCGGCCCCGACGAGAACACGGGGGCGATCGACGTGGTGATGGCGCCGGACAACCCCAACACGCTGTATGCCGCGCTGTGGGAGAGTCGCCAGGCCCCGTGGGAGAACGGCGTGTGGCAGGGACCGGGGACGGGGCTCTTCAAGTCGACGGACGGCGGCGACACGTGGACGCGCATCATGAACGGCCTGCCGACGTTCGAGGAGGGGCTCGGCCGCATCGGGATCGCGATTGCGCCATCACGCGCATCGCGGTTGTTCGTGACCGTCGATGCGGGGCAGAAGAGCGGGATCTATCGCTCCGACGATGCCGGCGCCACGTGGGCGAAGACGAGCAGCGACGAGCGCGTGCACAACCGCGGATCGGACTTCGCCGAGGTGAAGGTGGACCCGTGGAACCCGAACGTCGTGTACAGCGGGAGCATCGTGACCTGGAAGTCGGAGGATGCGGGGGTCACCTGGCGGATGATCCGCGGGGCCCCGGGCGGTGACGACTACCATCGCATCTGGATCAACCCCAACGATCCGAAGATCATCCTGATCGCCGCGGACCAGGGCGCGATCATCACGGTGAACGGGGGCGAGAGCTGGAGTTCCTGGTATAACCAGCCGACCGCCCAGCTCTATCACGTCACGACGGACAACGCGTGGCCGTACCGGGTGTGCGGCGGGCAGCAGGAGTCGGGGTCGGCGTGCGTGCAGAGCCGCGGCAACGACGGGCAGATCACCTTCCGCGAGTGGCGCCCGGTGGGCGTCGAGGAGTACGGCTATGTCGCGCCGGACCCGCTCGACCCGAACATCATGTACGGCGGCAAGGTCACGCGCTTCGACTATCGCACCGGGCAGACGCAGAACGTCGCGCCGAAGCCCTTCCGCGACCCCAACTACCGGATGCTGCGCACGGCGCCCATCCTCTTCTCCCCGGTGAATCCCCGCAAGCTCTACTTCGGGGCCAACACGATCTGGGAGACGATCGACGGCGGCAACAACTGGCGGGAGATCTCGCCGGACCTCACGCGCAAGGACTCGGTCGTCCCGGCGAACGTGGGCAAGTATGCGCGCGAACGCAGTGCGGTTGCGCGGCACCCGGGGGTGGTCTACACCATCGCCCCGTCGTACCGGAAGGAGAACATCATCTGGGCGGGGAGTGACGACGGGCTGATCCACGTGACCTTCAACAGCGGGCGCACCTGGGCGAACGTCACCCCGTCGGCGCTCGTGCCGTGGGCCAAGGTCTCGCTGATGGACGCCAGCCATTTCGATACGCTATCTGCCTACGCGGCGATCAACAACGTTGCGCCTCGACGACTTGCGTCCGCACATCTATCGCACGCGCGACGGAGGCAAGTCGTGGACGCGCATCGTGACGGGGATCGACAGCGGGGCGACGATCAACGTGGTCCGCGAGGACCCCAAGCGGCGCGGCCTGCTCTTCGCCGGGTCGGAAACGCAGGTGTGGGTTTCGTTCAACGATGGGGACTCGTGGGAGTCGCTGCGCGTGAACATGCCCGCGACGTCGATCCGCGACCTCGTCATCAAGGACGACGACCTCGTGATCGGCACGCATGGGCGCGGCTTCTGGATCCTCGACGACATCACGCCGCTGCGCGAGATGGCGACGAACCCGACGGCCAAGCGGGCGCACCTCTTCACGCCCCAACTCGCGACACGCGTGCGGTACTCGATGTACACCGACACGCCGCTCCCGCCGGACGAGCCGCGCGCCCTCAACCCGCCGGACGGTGCGATCCTCCACTATCACCTCGCGTCGCCGGCCTCGACCCTCACGCTCGAGATCCTCGACGCGGCGGGCACCCTCGTGCGCACCTACACGAAGGGGGTGAACCCGGACCCCGATCCACGCGCCGAGGGGCACTGGCCCGACTGGTGGATCCGCCCGTCGCCCGTGCTGAGCGCCGACCCCGGCTTGCACCGGTTTGTCTGGGACCTCCGGTACCCGCGCCCGAAGGCCCTGTCGTTCTCGTTCCCGATCAGTGCCATCCCGGGCCAGACGGTGCATGAGCCGTTAGGCACGCTCGTGGCCCCGGGCCGGTACACGGTGCGCCTCACGGTCGACGGGCAGGTCATGACGCAGTCGTTCACGGTGCGCGCCGATCCGCGGGTCACCACCTCCGTGCTGGACCTGCGTGCGCAGAGCGCCCTGTCGTGGCGGCTCTGGGACGGGATCAACCGCGCGAGCGACGGCCTCGCCGCCGCGCGCTCGCGGAACCAGCCGACACAACCGTGGACGCAGCTCATGCAGCGGCTCACGCAGCTGATGCAAACCGTTGACGACGCGGATCGCCTGCCGACAAAGGCGGTCAGGGATGCCTCGCTGAAGTTGCTCGCCGACCTGGATCGGATGCTCGCGGGACGATAGGGGGAATGCCAACTGCCACGGCGAAGCACCGGCAGCACGAGTAGCACGAGTAGCACGAGTAGCACGGGCAGCACGGGAGTTGGGAGCGCGAGACTCGTGCTTCTCTGACCTCTCGTGCTGCTCATGCTTCACGCTCTTGGCAGTTTCCAACCACCGCGTCCCCCTTCGTTCAGCTCCGCCGCGATCCCGCCG
>JAEUJK010000046.1 GCA_016794735.1 Gemmatimonadota bacterium
GATTGGTCTTCTGTCCCATTAACGGCCTGCCTTCTCCGCCACTTCGATCTCGACGTGGCTGGTTCGCTTATGAATCGGCGTCGCCCGGCCCTGGGCTGCCGGCATCCACCGCTTGAGCTTCGGTCCCTCGTTGATGATCGCGGTCTTCACGTACAACGCGTCTACATCCACCGACTCGTTGTTCGCGCGCGCCGTCTGCTCGGCATTCGCCACCGCCGACTCCAGCACCTTCGCGATCTCGATCGCCGCCTTCTTCTTGGAGAACTTCAGCAGCGACAACGCCTCGTTCACCCCCACACCGCGGATCTGGTCGGCGACCAGCCGCATCTTGTAGGGCGACTGGCGCGTCGCCCGCTGCGTCGCCGACGCGGGAGCCGCCTTCCGCTCCGCCTCATAACGCGCCGTGCGCGCCCGGCTCTTGCGACTCATGGCTTACTTGCCTCCCTTCGACGCGGGCGCCGCCGGAGCAGGCGCCTTCTTGTCGGTCGGACGGTTCCCCGAGTGGCCGCGGAACAGCCGCGTCGGCGCAAACTCGCCGAGCTTGTGCCCCACCATGTTCTCGGTCACGTACACCGGGATGAACTTGTTCCCGTTGTGCACCGCAAAGGTGTGACCGACGAAGTCGGGGAGCACCGTGCTCGCACGCGACCACGTCTTCAGCACCTTCTTCTCGTTCCTGGAGTTCATGAGGAGCACCTTCTTCATCAGTGCCTCCTGCACGAACGGACCCTTCTTGATACTGCGAGCCATAGGATCTCAGTCGTTGATCGTTAGAACCCGGACTGGGTCGCCTTGCCGCGCCGGCGGCCGCGGACGATGAGCTTCGTCGACGGCTTCTTCATGTTGCGCGTCTTGACGCCTTCCTTCTTGCCCCACGGGCTCACCACGTTCCGGCCGCCGCGCGTGCGGCCACCGTGCGGGTGATCCACCGGGTTCATCACTTCGCCGCGGACCTTCGGGCGACGCCCCTTCCAGCGCGTCTTGCCCGCCTTGCCCCACGACAACAGCTCGTGCTCCGCGTTGCCCACTTCGCCGATCGTCGCCATGCAGCGCATGTGCACACGCCGCATTTCGGTCGACCCCATGCGCAACGTCACGTACTCCCCTTCCTTCGCGACCACTTCCGCCGACATCCCCGCGGAGCGCGCCACCTGGCCGCCCTTCCCGGGGACCAGCTCGATGTTGTGGACGTTCGTGCCCAGCGGCACCTCGCCCAGCGGCATCGCGTTCCCGGTGCGGATGTCCGACCCCGGCCCCGACACGACGGTGTCACCCACCGACAGGCCCTTGGGGTGCAGGATGTAGCGCTTCTCCCCGTCCGCGTACTGCACCAGCGCGATACGCGCCGAGCGGTTCGGGTCGTACTCGATCTCACGCACCGTCGCGACATCGCCGAACCGCTGGCGCTTGAAGTCGATGATGCGATACATGCGCTTGTGACCACCGCCACGACGCCGCATGGCGATGTGGCCATGGTTGTCGCGACCGCCGCTCTTCTTGAGCGGCTCGAGGAGGGACTTCTCCGGCGTGCTCCGCGTGATTTCCGCGAAGTCAGGCACCGAACGGAACCGGGTCCCCTTCGTCACCGGCTTGAACTGACGGATTCCCATGGTTCGGCTCAGCCCTCGAAGATGTCGATCTTGTCGCCCGACTTGAGCGTCACGATCGCCTTTTTCCAGCTCGGCCGGAGCCCGGCGGCCTTCCCCATGTTCTTCCGCGGCTTCCCACGGGTGTTCATGGTCCAGACCCCAGTCACCTTCACTCCGAACAGGCGCTCGATTGCCTGCCGGATCGCCGGCTTCGTTGCGTCATTCGCCACCTGGAACGTGTACTCCCCGCGCGCCTGGTAGGCGGCGGACGTCTTCTCGGTGACCACCGGACGCACGATGGTGCGATGTAGCGTTGCCATCGTTTAGTCTCCCTTCTTCTTGGCGGCCTTCTTCGCGGCCGGCTTCTTGGCAGCAGGCGCCGCCGCCTTCTTGGCCGCGGGCTTCTTCGCCGCCGCCTTGGCCGCCGGCTTCTCTGCCGCCGGCGCCTTCGCCTTCTTCACCGGGGTCGCCGCCTTCTCCGCGATCGGCGCCAGGGTGTGCCCGATCGCCGCCGCCTCGATGAGGACGACATCCGACCACAACACATGGTAGGTCGACACATCGGCGTACGGCATCACGTGGACCTTCGGCAGGTTGCGCCCGCTCAGGTGCACGTTCGGCTTGTTGCCATCCGTGAGGATCAACGCCTTCTGCCCGGCCACGCCCATGCGCTCCAGCAGGCCCAGCAACGTCTTGGTGCTCGGCGCCGCATAGCTGAACGCGTCGATCACGTACACCGCGGCCTCGCGAGCGCGCGCATTGAGGGCACTGCGGCGGGCCAGCTGCTTCACCTTGCGGGGCAGCGACTGCTCGTAGTTGCGATCCCCATGCGGACCAAAGACGGTACCACCGCCCGGCCAGTGCGGGGCGCGCGTCGAGCCCTGGCGGGCGCGGCCGGTCCCCTTCTGCTTCCAGGGCTTCTGGTTGCCGCCGACCACGAAACCGCGCGTCTTGGTCGACGCGGTTCCCTGGCGCTGGTTGGCGAGGTACGCCTTCACGGCCAAGTGCATGGCCGGCATGTTCACGGTGCCGTCGAACGTGGCCGCAGGCAGCGCCACCCGGTCCCGGGCGGTGCCTAACGCGGTGAACGCCGCGGCGTCGAAGTTGGTGGTGTCAGCCATCGGTTACCCCTGCTTCCGCACAAGCACGATCCCATTGGCCGCACCGGCCACGGCACCGCGGATGTACAGCAAGTGACGCTCGGCGTCGATCTTCTCGACGCGAAGGTTGATTTGCGTGTGGCGCTCCGAGCCGTAGTGCCCCGGCATGCGCTTGCCCTTGATGACGCGGGACGGATCCGTACCTGCACCCACCGACCCGGGCCGGCGGTGCTTCGTGTTGCCGTGCGTGTTCGGTCCGCCGCCCGCCTTGTGGCGCTTGACGATGCCCTGGAACCCGCGGCCCTTGCTCGTCCCGGTGACCTTCACCAGCTCGCCCACCTGGAAGATGGACGCATCGATCACGTCGCCCGCCTTGTACTCCGGCGCGTTCGCCATGTCGTCGATCCGGAAGGCCCGCAGCACGCGCGGCGGCGCCTGCAGCCCCGCCTTGGACGCATGGCCGACCGCCGCCTTCGACGCGCGATGCCCCTTGGGCGCCTTGGACTCCCCCTTCTTGGCCGCCCGGGCCGTGCGCGCACTCCCGTAGCCGACCTGCACCGCCTGGTAGCCGGGCTTGTCCGCCTCGTTCGCGAGCACCTGCACGACGGGGTTGGGCTTCACCTCCACCACCGTGCACGGGATCTGCTGTCCCTGGTCATTGAAGATCTGGGTCATCCCCAGCTTCTTCCCGATCATCCCTAACATTTCAAAGCCTCTATGGTCATGAAGTCGCGGCACCCGTCGCAGCGTGCGTGCGGGACTGCTGCCGTTGGACTGGGGGCATCGGGCACCGGTGGACCGCCTCGCGATCCACCACCGGCCGTCTGCCGTCTGCTTACTGCACCTTGATTTCCACGTCCACGCCCGCCGGCAGGTCGAGCTTCGTCAGCGCATCGACCGTCTGGGACCGCGAATCGAGGATGTCGATCACCCGCTTGTGCGTCTTCAGCTCGAACTGCTCGCGCGACTTCTTGTCGACGTGCGGCGAGCGCAGCACGGTCCAGCGCCGCGTCTTCGTCGGGAGCGGGATCGGGCCGGAGACCTGCGCCCCCGTCTTCTCCGCCGTCCGGACGATGTCCGACGCCGCCTGGTCGATCACCGCGTGATCGAATGCCTTGAGCCGAATGCGAATCCTGCCTGCCATAGCTGTATCCCTTTAGTCGATAGACGGCAGACCGCAGACGGCAGGAACGGTCTCCCGTCCGCCGTCTGCCGCCTCCCTGCTTACGCCAGGATCTTCGTGACCACGCCCGAACCGACCGTGCGGCCGCCCTCGCGGATCGCGAAGCGCAGCTGCTCCTCGAGCGCCACCGGGGTGATCAGCTCGATCGTCATCTGCGTGTTGTCACCCGGCATCACCATCTCCGTGCCGGCCGGGAGCTCGATCGAGCCCGTCACGTCCGTCGTGCGGAGGTAGAACTGCGGGCGGTACCCCTTGAAGAACGGCGTGTGACGGCCGCCCTCTTCCTTCGTGAGGACGTACACCTCGGCCGAGAACTTCGTGTGCGGCGTGATCGAGCCGGTCTTGGCGAGCACCATGCCGCGCTCGATTTCCTTCTTGTCGACGCCACGGAGCAGGAGGCCGACGTTGTCGCCCGCCTGGCCGTCGTCGAGCAGCTTGCGGAACATCTCGACGCCCGTGACGACCGTCTTCTTGTCCGAGCCAAAGCCGACGAGCGACAGTTCGTCGCCCACCTTGACCTTGCCCTTCTCGATACGGCCCGTCGCCACCGTGCCACGACCGGTGATCGAGAACACGTCCTCGACCGGCATCTGGAACGGCTTGTCGACGTCGCGGACCGGCTCGGCGATGAACGAGTCGAGCGCGTCGTAGAGCTCCTGGATCTTCGCGATCCAGGCCGGGTCGCCCTCGATCGCGCGGATCGCGGCGCCACGGATCACCGGGGCGTCGTCGCCCGGGTACCCGTACTTGTTGAGGAGCTCACGGACTTCCAGCTCGACGAGGTCGAGCAGCTCGGCGTCCTCGACGAGGTCGCACTTGTTCAGGAAGACCACGATGTTCGGCACGTTCACCTGGCGGGCGAGCAGGATGTGCTCGCGCGTCTGCGGCATCGGGCCGTCCACGGCGGACACCACGAGG
>JAEUJK010000058.1 GCA_016794735.1 Gemmatimonadota bacterium
CCGAACGACTCCCCATTGGTGGTCTTGCTGAGCGTGGTCAGGGTCACCGCAAAGGTGCACTTCTTCATGACCGTGACGGCGGACGTGATCGGGTCGATGCGAGTGAGCATCTGCTGGAACGTGTTGGTGCCGCTGTTCTGCGCGAGCGCTGGCGGCTTGCCCACGTTCGACGGACTGAGGGGCGTGGGGAGTGAACCCGCACCACCATTGGCCGACGATCCGTTGAGGCCACGGACCCACGAGATCCCATGCGACTGCTGGAAGCGCTCGTCCGGCACGTAGGCGCGGTACTCGATGCCGAACGTCGTGCCCGGCGTGCCGACGAGGAACTGGCATTCCTGCGACGACGCCACCCCGTTGCGCACGAGCTGGGTGATGTCCGCCACGGGCACGCGGTTGTCCCAGCAGAAGAGGTGCGTGAGCGCCGCGAACGGAACGACCTTGGTATCGTCGCCCACGCTGCCACCCGGCTGGAACCAGCGGCGGTACTCGAACGCGGCATTGACCTCCGTCCCCGGCAACCCACCCGGGCCCGACGCGCTGTCCGACGCGCCCACCGGGCGCAGGCGCTGGCCCGCGGCGTCGAACACCTCGAGGGTGATGAGGTGGTTCACCGCAGGTGAAGCGATATCCGTCGCGACCGGCACGTTGAGCTGCAGGCTCGTGGTGTCGATCAGGGCGTGATACCGCCCGGCACCCGTCCAGTTGGCGTCCGACGCATACGGGATCTTGTAGAGGAACGACTGCGTGCCGACGGTCTGCGGGCCCAGCGACTCGGGTTCGATGTTGCCGCCGATCACCTTCTGCCAGGAGAGCCCGGTGCCGTAGAAGTGGCGCGTCCCCGTCGGGTTGCCGCTCGCATCGGCCTGCACGACACTGAGGCGATAGTACTGCGCGCCCAGCGCCTTCATCCCTTCACTGAAGTTGTAGGTCAGCTCGACACCACCACCGAGGTTGCGCAGGTGTCCGCGTCCCATCGGGTCCGGGTTGAGGAAGAGCAACCCGGAGGTGGCGCCGGGGGCACCGACACTGCTCCATGCCGTGGAGTCCGGCGTCGTCAGCTCGTGGCTTTCGGTGTCGCCCACGAGATCCAGGAAGACAAAGGCATTGCCGTCGGTCGTTCCCGTATCGCTGCAGCCATACGCGCGATGGTCATACGTGGTGAGGACCGGCGTATCGGAGAGCTTGTACCACGCACCGGCCGCCACGCCGTCGTAGATCGTGGTCGTGGTGAGCCCGATCGTCTGCTTGACCACGTACGCGTACTGGTCACTGCAGCCCGGGCCGAGGACGCGCTTGCGATCGAACCAGCAGACGTTGAAGGCGCCGTTTGGCAGGAGCGACCCCGAGCCGACCTTCACCGGGGTGCTGCACGTGCAGATGCGGTGCAGCAGGTAGGGACGCGCGTTGATGTAGAGCGCGGCCTGGTCCCGCGAGAGCGAGCGCAGGATGTTGAGGTCGCTCGCCGCATTGAGGGCGAACTCGTTGAGGCCGCCACCCTTGAAGAACGGGGTCTTCAGCGGGTCGATCGGCTCCGGCGGGCGCGGCGGCACGGGGAAACGTGTCACCTGCACCTCGAGGTGACGCAGCAGGTCCTCCAGTCGCAGGTCGTCGATCACGAGGGGTCGGCAGCAGCAGGTGCGCCGATACACCTCGACGGTGCCCAGGCACACGGGCTCGCAGCGGAACGGCCAGATGATGAGCTCGTTGAGCGACGGCGCGAACGACACGTCGGGATGAATGACGCGCGCGGCCTGCAGGCTGGTGCGCGCGGTGACCGTCGTGGCGACGGTGAAGAGCTGCTCATACCACCACGGACGTCGGCGACACACACGCACCGTCCCGCTCACGCAGGTGCGGAACCCCGGCCAGCGCACCCAGATCCCCTCGGCCACGGTGAGCACACCGCCGTGCACGAACTGGGAGAACTCGCGTGCCCGCAGCACGAACGCGGCGTCACGCGCCACGGCACCATCGGATCCCATGGGACCGATCACGATGCGGTCCGCCTTGGCGATGACGTCACCGGCCAGCGCGAAGGCGCCATCGGCGCCCACCTCAACCGTCGCGAGGACATCGCGCTTCTTCCCCACCGCCTGCACGATCGCGTTGGGGCGTTCGACACCCGCCGCGAGCCCGGCCAACTCCAGGTGATACACATCACGCGACCCAGCACCACCCCGTCCTCCCTTCGTCTCCACCATGGTCGTCTCCTTCAAGGTTGCGCTCGCCAGGTGCGCGACCCGCGTCGCGCCCTCGAGCAACGACCAGCAAGGCAATGTGTGTGCCTTGTGCTGCGGACGAGACTGCTTCGCGCAACGACTCGGGGTATCCCGAGTGTTCAGCTGGATGGGCGCGTGCCATGTTGCGTCCGTGGCGCGCATGCCTAACGTGTGTGCCGTGCGACCGTCCCGCCGCGTCATGTGCGAGGGGCTCGACGCTGCTGGTTGCGCGTGGACGGCGCGCGGTGCACCGTGAGGGGGTGCGCGTCCTCACGTTGCTCGGTGTCGTCGCGACCACCCTGGCGGCGGCGTGCCGGTCGACGCCCGTGCCACGGGTGGCCGCGCAGCAGCCGTCTCCCATGCGGGAGACGGCGCGCGCGCACACGCGCCTCAGCGACGGCACCGATGCCGGCCTCAGTCTGCGCGTCGAGGGCGTTTTGCCCGCTCCCATCGAGGTGTTTGTGCCGCAGCGCGTGGTGGGATCACCTCGCGCCCCGCTCGTCCTCCACTTCATGGGGGCCACCTGGCTCCCGCGTCGAGCGGTCGCGTCCATGCGAGAGCGAGCCATCGTCGCCGCGGTCCACCTCGGTGCGGGCTCAGCCATCAATGCGCGGCCGTTCGCGGACGACACCACGCGGTTCGCCGCCGTGCTCCAGGCCATCGACGCGCAGCTCGCCAACACGCGTGGAGCTCCCCGGGTAACCGATGTCTACCTGAGTGCGTGGTCCGCGGGGTACGGCGCGGTGCGACAAGTGCTTCGTCACCCCGCCAGCGCCGCGCGCGTACGCGGCATCCTGCTGATGGATGGGCTGCACGCGTCGTATCGGCCCGAGGGCACCCCGCTCGCGAATGGCGGTGCCATCGACTCGCTCGACCTCGCCCCATTCCTCCCGTTTGCACAGCGCGCCATCGCCGGGGATGTGCGGTTCATGATCACCCACAGCGAGATCTTTCCGGGGAGCTTTGCCTCCACCACGGAGACCGCCGACTGGCTCCTGGAGCGGCTGCGCCTCGCGCGCACCCCGGTGCTGGAGTGGGGCCCCGGCGGGATGCAGCTCATCTCCCAGGCAACGTCGGGCCACTTCTCAGTGATCGGATTCGCCGGGAATAGTGCGCCAGATCACGTGGATCACCTCCACGGCATGGCAGCCTTCCTCACGCGGCTCCTCGCCCCCTGACCCCGCGGCGCCCCGGCGGCAATTCCTGCCGCCCGCGTGACGCCTTGGCGCGGCCTAAGTCCTTTTACGGGAAGGGATTGACCCCTCTCGACGAGTCGGATCGGCACTGCCGTCCGCACCCGGAGGAATTCGCCGCATGGGCAGTTGGTCCGAATGACACGGTGCGTCCAGCCTGGGACGTCGTGCGCGACTCCCGTCGCGCCGTCGTCGCACGCGCGCACTAACTTCGGAAAGCCGCCCCGACGCCATCCCGGGTGGTACCCAGAAGGCTGGTGGGCGTGATCGACACCGCGGCCCCCACCGCATTCCTCGGCCAGCATGCGTCCGAGGTCTGGACCCGCTCGCGCGACCGGCACCTCGAACGCGTGGAGGTCCTCGAGCGCGCCGTGCTCGCGCTCATGGACGGCGACCTCGACGAGACGCTGCGTGAGCTGGCCGAAACCGAGGCCCACTCGCTGGCGGGCTCGGTGGGGACGTTCGGGTTGCGGACCGGATCGCGCCTCGCGCGCGCCCTCGAGCAGACCTTCGCCGCGCGCCATACGCTGGAGCGTGGCCTGGCCGCGCGACTCGCCGACCAGGTGCTCGCGCTGCGGCGTGAGCTCGAGCGTCCGGTGCTCGCCGAGGCGTTGTCGCCGGATGGTGAGGCCCCGCGACGCGTGATGCTGGTGAGTGATGGCGCTCGCGGGGACCTCTTCATCACCGAGGGAGTCGCCGCGGGATTGGAAGTGGTCGTGCGCCCCGTGGGCGCCGCGATCGAGGCACTCGGCGAGGAAGTGCCGGACGCCATCATCCTCGACTGGGGCGACGCCCCCATCGAACGCGCGACCTTCCTGCTCGACACCCTGGCCCGCCGGGCCCCGGGGCCGGTGGTGGTGATCGCACCTAACGACGGCATGGCACTCCGCCTCGCCATCGCGCGTGCGGGGGCGATCGGTCCCCTGCAACCCGGGCTGCCGCCGGCCGTCTCCCTCGAACGGGTGCAGGCGTTGCTGGCCGCGCGCACGCGTCCACCCGCCAGCGTCCTCGTCGTCGACATCGATCCGTTCACGGCGCAGCTCGCGACCCTCGTCCTCGAGCAGGCAGGGCACCGCGTGCATGCGCTCACCGATCCGGAGCGTTACTGGGAGACGCTGGAGACGGTGGCCCCGGACCTCATCGTGTCGGGCGTGTCGCTCGGGGCGTTCACCGGCACGGAACTGTGCCGCGCACTGCGCGCGGACCCGCGCTGGCGGGAGTTGCCGGTGATCTTCGTGGCGGCACCGACCGATGCCACCCTGGTGCGCGAGGCGTATCGATCCGGCGGCGATGACGTGCTGCGCAAGCCGCTCGTGCGCGAGGAGCTGGTGGCGCGGGTGGAGAACCGGTTGCAGCGCGCCCGCCTGCTGCGACGCCATGGCGACACGCACCCGCTCACCGGGCTCACCGGCCGCAGCAAGGCGGAGCGTGATATCGATCGCTTCCTTCGGCTGGGCCGTCGGCACGGCCACCCCGTCACACTGGCGGTGTTCCGGCTCGATCGATTTGGGCAGCAGCTCGGTCGCGTGGGCCAGGCGACGCTCGATGCCGCCACGCTGTCGTTCAGCCAGCTGCTGGTGCAGTCGTTCCGTACCGAGGACGTCGTGTCGCAGTGGGGCCCCAACGAGTTCGTCGTCGGCCTGTTCGACGCCACCGCGGAGAACGCCACCGTGCGCGTGCACGAGGTCATGGCGGCGATGCGCACGCGCGAGTTTGCCTCGTTCTCCGGCGAGCGCATCACGTTCACCTGCTCCGCGGGGCTCGCGACCTTTCCCTCGGATGGGGGTGACGTCCGTGAGCTGCACGCGGCCGCCGATGCGGCGCTCGTGCTCGCCGGTCGCAGCGGGAACGAGGAATGCCTGGGCGTCGCGAGTGCCCCGCACCTGCGCAGCGGTGGGCACGTGGACGTGCTCATCCTCGACGAGGACGCGGCAGTGGCCTCGGTGCTCCTGCACGCGCTGGAGAGTCGCCAGCACCAGGTGCGGTGGATACGCGATGGGCAGGAGGCGGCCGACGCCCTGCTCGGCGACCGCCCCGAGGTGCGCGCGCGCCTGATCCTGCTGGAGGTGAACCTCCCCGGGCTCAACGGGTTGAGCCTGCTGCGATCGCTTGCCGCGCAGGACATGCTGCGCCACACGCGGGTCATCGTGCTGTCCGCGCGCAGCACCGAGGCCGAGACGGTGCAGGCCTTCGAGTTGGGGGCATTCGACTATGTGCCCAAGCCGTTCAGCGTGGCCGTGCTGACCGAACGCGTGCGCCGGGCCCTGCACGCATGAGGCAGTCGCTCCTTTACCTGGTCTCGTACTACCTCGTGTACCTCGAGGCGGTGCTCGTGGTGGTGTTTGCATCGGCACTGGCGATCAGTGCGTCGCTCGCCCGTTGGCGGCGCACGCGGCACGACGAGCGCAGCGCGAGCGGTCGCGCCATCCTCGCCCGGGCGATCTCGGGGGTGGGTGAGCCAACCGAGGGCGCGGCCGACTTCGCCCGGTTGCCGTGGACGGTGCAGCAGGAACTCGTGCACGAGTTCGGCGAGTCGTTGTCCGGCGGTGCGCGTGGTCGCCTGGCCGCGTTAGGCATCGCGGCCGGAGCGGCGGCGCGCGCCGAGGCGATGTGCCGCAGCCGGTGGTGGTGGGATCGCCTCGCCGGCGCGCGCGTCCTCACGGCGCTCGATGTGGACACCGCGACCATGCGACCGCTGCTGCGCGACAGCAGCGGCGTGGTGCGTGCGCAAGCCTTCGTGTGGGCTGCTGGCCGCGACGACGAAGCCATCATCGACGAACTGGTGGCGCGGCTCTCCGACCCCGAGCGCCTCTGCCGCTTCACGGTGCAGGATTCGCTCCTGCGACTCGGGCGACGCGCCGGCCCCGCACTCGCCCGCCTACTCTCCGATCCCAACCGGCCCGGGCTCGTGGACGGGTTGCGGGTGGCACGCGGACTGGCGGTGCCCGAGTTGCTGGCGCCGTGCCTGGCCCTCACGGCCCATCCCGAGGCCGAGGTGCGATCGCGCAGCGCGACCGTGCTCGGCGCACTCGGCGGTGAGCAGGCGCAGGAAGCGCTGGTGCGATTGATGGACGATCAGGCGTTCGTCGTGCGCGCCGCAGCCGCTCGCGCGCTGGGTGAACAGGGAGCGTGGACCGCGTCGTCGGGGTTGCTGCGCTTGCTCTCCGATGCCAACTGGCCGGTGCGGCGCGAGAGTGCACTCGCGCTGCGTCGCATGGGTGGCGTCGGGCAACTGACGTTGCGCAAGGCGCTCGCGGGTGACAACACCTTTGCCGCGGACATGGCGCGCCAGGTGCTCGACCTGCCGGAGACCGTATACCAGCAGGTGACGGCATGAGCGACGCCGTACGCAGCTGGATCGCCGCGGGCCTCGCCGACCTGGACCTGGCGATCCTCTGGTACTTCATCGCCATCAACGCCGCGTACATCACGCTCGTGGGATGCGCGACGCTCGAGATGATCCTGCACGTGCTGCGGATTCGCGGGGAAAGCCGGGCGCGTGTGTTGGGCTCGGCGGTGACGCCCAGCATCTCCATCCTCGCGCCCGCCTACAACGAGGAAGCCACGATCGCGGAGTCGGTGACGGCGCTGCTGGCGCTGCACTACGCCAACCTGGAGCTGGTGGTGATCAACGACGGGTCGCCGGACAAGACCCTCGAGGTGCTACGCTCGCGCTTTGACCTCGTGCCGGTGCACACCATGGTCTGGAAGCGCATCGAGACCAAGCCGGTGCGCCAGCTCTATCGCTCGCGTACCCACCCCAACCTGCTGGTGGTGGACAAGGTCAACGGCGGCAAGGCCGATGCGCTCAACGTGGGGCTCAACCTCGCGACCGGTGACCTCGTGTGTGTCATCGATGCGGATACCATCGTCGACGCGGACGCCTTGCAGCGCCTCGCGCGTCCGTTCCTGAGTCGCCATGAGGTGCTGGCGACCGGCGGCACGATCCGCATTGCCAACGGCTCCACGATCACCCAGGGTCGCGTGACCGACCCGCGCGCGCCGCGTGGGTTCGTGGCGGGGGTGCAGGTGGTCGAGTACTTCCGCGCCTTCCTGTTCGGGCGCCTCGGCTGGAACCTGCTGGGCGGGAACCTCATCATCTCCGGGGCGTTCGGCCTCTTTCGCCGTGACGCGGTGATCCGCGCGGGTGGGTACACGCACGACACCGTCGGCGAGGACATGGAGCTGGTGCTCAAGCTGCGCCGCCAGGCGTATGAGGCAGGGCAGCCGCATTCGGTGTTGTTCGTGCCCGATGCAGTGGCGTGGACGGAGTGCCCGGAAACACTCACGGTGCTGGGCCGGCAGCGCGATCGCTGGCATCGCGGGCTCACCGACGTGCTCTGGCGCCACCGGAAGATGTTGTTCAACCCGCGATATGGCGTCGTGGGATTGTGGTGCCTGCCGTACTTCGTGTTTGTCGAGCTGCTGGCGCCGGTCGTTGAGCTGATGGGGTGGATCGGGTTGGTGGCCGGTGTCGCCGCCGGCCTGCTCAACACATCGTTTGCTGCCCTGTTCTTCCTCGTGGCCTACGGCATTGGCGGCGTGCTCAGCACCTACTCGCTCCTGCTGGAGGAGTGGAGCTTCTCGCGGTATACACGCGTGAGCGACCGGGCGCGCCTGATGGTGTACCTCATCCTCGAGTCGTTTGGCTATCGCCAGCTCACGGTGATCTGGCGCCTGCGTGGCATCTGGAAGTACCTGCGCGGCCGCACGGACTGGGGCCGCATGGAACGCCGCGGCTTTGCTGCACCGGCCGCCCCCGCCGCAACTGCGGCCGCACCCGCCCGTCCCTGACCCCCGTGCCCATGCGTCGCCTTTCGCTCCTTGCCTTCCTCGCCCCGACCCTCGCGTTCGGACAGTATCCGCGTACGACCGTTGAGCTGCGCGGCTCCATGGATGCGCTCTCTGGCGGCCGCGACCGCTGGCAGGAACACACCGTCACCGTGGGCGCACGCGCCACCGCGCGCACGGGGATGGGTGTGAGTGCCGGGTGGCTCGAACGCTTCGCGCAGGTGGATCGCCGCGTGCAGTTCGATGGTTCGCTCGCGCTCGGCCGCCGTGTGACCCTCGAGGCCGATGCCGAATGGAGCCCGAGCCACGCCGTCGTCGCGCGGACCGGTGGCGGGGTGCGCGGACACCTGGGGCTCGGGAAGGGGTGGGGCGTCGAAGGCCGCGCGGCCCAACGGGAGTATGCCGCCAGCACGGTGCGCCTGTTCGGTGGTTCGCTGGAACGGTACTGGGGAGCCTGGAACGCCACCTACACGGGAAGTGTGTCGCTTCTCGCCGAGGCGCCGCGGGCGGTGTCGCACGGCGCGCGGGTGTCGCGGTTCTGGAGCGACCGGGGCGTGGTCACCTTCGGCGTGTCGTCCGGGCGCGAGGTCGAGGCGCTGGCGGCGGGGCTCGTCGTGCCGATGACGGTGCGCAGCGGCGGCGCGTGGGGCGCCATCCCCCTGGGCGCCCACATCGACCTCACCTTTGCGACGAGCGTGACGCAGCAGGGGGATTTCTTCACGCGCACCCACACGGCCCTCGGCCTGCGCGTGGTGCGCCTGCCGGGCCGTTAGGCAAGTTCCACTGCGGCCCGTTCAGAGCCGCTCGAAGCGCGCCTGGAAGAACCGCAGGTACTTCGGCTCGTAGGTCATCCTGAGCCCGCGGGCCTGGGCGCGCGCGTCCCACACCGACTTCACCGACTCGGCCACCACGTCCATGTGAGCCTGCGTGTACACACGACGCGGGATCGTCAGGCGCGTGAGCTCCAGCTTGGGCACATGATGTTCGCCGGTCTTCGGGTCGCGACCCGCGGAGGCGATGCCCCGTTCCATCGAGCGGATGCCCGAGTCGAGGTACAGCTCGGCGGCGAGGACCTGCGCGGGGAACTCCTCCTGCCGGAGGTGCGGGTAGAACGCCTTGGCGTCGAGGAAGACCGCGTGCCCGCCCACCGGCTGCACGATCGGGATTCCCCAGTCCTCGAGTAACTCGCCGAGGTAGCGCACCTGGCCAATGCGTGAGCGCATGTGGTCGTCCTGCACGGACTCGGCGATCCCGATGGCGAGCGCCTCCATGTCGCGGCCCGCCAGTCCACCGTAGGTGTGCAATCCCTCGTACAGGACGATGAGGTTGCGGAGCTCCTCGAACAACGCGAAGTCGTTCACCGCGAGCCACCCACCGATGTTCACCAGCGAGTCCTTCTTGGCGCTCATCCACGCGCCATCGGAGTAACCGCAGAACTCGCGCAGGATCTGGGCGACCGAGTGCGAGGCGTATCCCGGCTCGCGTTCCTGGATGAAGAAGGCGTTCTCGGCGAGGCGCGTGGCATCGAGGTACAGCTTGATCCCGTGCCGGTCGCTCCATGCGCGCAGCGCCTTGATGTTCGCCATGCTCACGGGCTGGCCACCCGCCATGTTGACGGTGCCGGCAAGGGAGATGTAGGCAATGCGGTCGGCGCCTTCCCGGGCGACGAGGGCATCGAGCTTGGCGATGTCGATGTCACCCTTGAACGGGTGGGAGCTCGCCGGGTCGTGCGCCTCGTCGATGATGACGTCGACGAACGTGCCACCGGCCAGTTCCTGGTGCGCGCGCGTGGTGGTGAAGTACATGTTGCCCGGCACGAACTGGCCGGGCTTGATCGCCACGCGGCTGATCAGGTGTTCAGCTCCTCGCCCCTGGTGTGTCGGCAGCACGTGGGTGTAGCCGTAGTACTGCTGCACCGCCGCCTCGAGGTGGTAGTAGTTCCGGCTGCCGGCGTAGGCCTCGTCGCCGAGCATCATGCCCGCCCACTGGCGGTCGCTCATGGCACTCGTGCCGCTGTCCGTGAGCAGGTCGATGTAGACGTCGTCGGAGCGGAGCAGGAAGGTGTTGAACCCGGCCTCCAGGAGGGCGCGCTCGCGCTGCCCCCGGGTGGTCGTCACGAGGGGTTCCACCATCTTGATCTTCCAGGGTTCGGCCCAGGAGCGGCGGCCGAATTGCTGCCCCATCGTGCGGGGCGTATTGGCTGGGGCGGTCATTCGCAGGAGCGCAGGAGTGAGGGGGCAAGACCCGCGCAACCTGCGAAACCGCCACCATCCCGACTGTCAGCGATCGGGGGACCGGGCCGTCGGTGCTTCCCTGACGCGGCCCGGCAGCCTAACGATAGAGCCGGTACGGGGCCACGGCGCGGGCGAACGCCTCGGCTTCCTGGTCGAGGATCGGGATGAGCGCCTCGATCCCACCCTCGCGCTCCACCGCCGCCCGCAACCGCGGCGTGCCAAACAGGCGATCCATCGCCTGCTCGCGCCACGCCCAGTCCTTCTGGTGCCGCTTGTAGATGGTGCGCAGCATGTGCAGCGCCACCACGTGTGGCTTCACCACGTCGCGATCGCTCACCACGGTGATGAGCACGGGAACGGTTTGTCCTTCGTGCTTGTAGCCGAAGCCCTTCTCGATCGTTTGGGTCGACGAGTCGAAGACCACGCCGGGCAGGTGCATCGCGTTCAGCTCCTTTGCGATCGCCCCGGCATCGGTGAGCCACGGCGCACCCAGCATCTGGAACGGCTGGGACATCCCGCGACCCTCGTTGAGGTTCGTCCCCTCGAAGTACACGGTGCCCGTGTAGAGCAGGGCCGCATCGAGCGACCGGATGTTCGGCGACGGGTTGATCCACGGCAGTCCTGTCTCGTTCCACCACATGTTCGCGCGATACCCCTGCATGGGGATCACGGTGATGTTCGCCTTGATCTGCCCGCTGCCCACGAGGTACCGCGCGAGTTCGCCCGCCGTCAGCCCGTAGCGAACCGCCACCGGAAACTGCCCGATGAACGAGCGGTACTTCACGTCCAGGATCCCGCCCTCGACGCGATCATTGCGCACCGGGTTCGGCCGGTCGAGCACAAAGAACGGCTTGCCTGCCGCCTCGGCGGAGAGGGCCATCGTCCACGGGTACGTGTAGGTGCGCGACCCCACGTCCATGATGTCATAGAGCAGGATGTCGACGTCCTTGAGCATCTCCGGCGTCGGCACACGCGTCGCCCCGTACAGCGAGTGCACGACGACCCCGGTGGCCGAGTCGATCCCCGACGCCACGTGATCCCCGGCGGGGGCGATCCCGCGGATCCCGTGTTCGGGGCCGAACAAGGCGGTCAACTTCACCCCGGGGGCGGCCGCCAGCAGGTCCGCGCTGCTCTTGCCCAGCGGGCCGGCGACGCCGGTGTGATTGGTGATCAACCCGACCCGCTTGCCACGGATGAGGTGGATCGAATCCGTCAGGAGGACCTCGATGCCGGTGCGTACGCGCTGCGCCGACACCGGGATGGAGGTGACGGCAGCGAAGACGAGGAGCGTAGCGCAGCGAAGGACAGGTCGCATGGAATCCGGGATGGTGGCGGGCGCTGAAAGATGACGTGCCGGCCGCCCGCGCGACACGACGGCGACCGCCTCCCGCCCGCGCTGGCAGCCCCTACCTTTCGCCGCGTGAAACGCCCTACCCTGCGGCAGGTCCGTCGGTTCCTCACGATCCTCGTCCTCGTCGGGGTCCTTGGGCCGTTCGTGCTGATCCTCCCCCTCAACCTGGTCCAGCCGTTCACCACCATGGTGATGCTGCGGCGCACCGGGCAGCGCCTGGCGGAGGGCAAGCGCCCGATCTACCCGCGGCGTGACGTGGTCGGTCGCGATGAGATCTCCGCGCACCTCCGGAGGGCGGTCCTCGCGAGCGAGGACGACCGGTTCTACCTGCACTTCGGCCTGGACTTCGAGGAAATCGAGAACGCCCTCGAGCGGGCACGCCGCGGGCGTCGCCTGCGTGGCGCGTCGACCATCACGCAGCAGGTGGCCAAGAACCTCTTCCTCTGGGAAGGGCGCTCCTTCGTCCGGAAGGGCTACGAGGCATACCTGACGATCGTGCTGGAGATCTGCCTGTCGAAGGAGCGCATCCTCGACCTGTACCTGAACCTCGCCGAGTGGGGCGACGGGGTGTTCGGGGCGGAGATGGCCGCGCGCACACACTTCAAGAAGTCCGCGAAGGCGCTCACGCGCGAGGAGGCCGCCCGCCTGGCGGCGATCCTCCCTGCACCACGTCGTTGGTCTCCGCGCGGGTCGATCGCCTCCGCGCGCATCGGCACGATCCTCGGCCGGATGCGCTATCCGGCACCCAAGGAAGCGCCGCCGGCACCGCGACGCTGAGCGTCGCGCGTCGGGTCCGTCAGCCCGGGCGCCGGAGCGCGTGCAGCACGACCTGGTGTCCCACCGTCGGGCTGTCGCGCAGTCCGAGGAGGTAGTCCCGCCCGATCTCCAGCACCTGCACATCGCGCGGCGTGGTGACTTCGCCGAGCCAGGTGCCATCGGGTGCAAAGAGTTGCCACGGGGGATTCGGCCGGTCGGCCCGCGGGAATGCACGCACCCACACGTGGCCCGTCGCATCGGCCATCAGCTCGCTCACGGCCGGGGGGCGATCCGGCAACGGCATGAGTTCCAGCATGCGCGCGACCTCTTGCCGCTGTGACTCGTTAGCCGCGGAATCGAGGGCCAGCTGGCGGATCATCGCCTTGTCGGGTTCGCTGAACGCCGGTTCCTCCCCCGGACGCTGGATGACGAGGCGCAAGCGACCCTGCATGTCGTAGCCGCGGATGTGGCGATCGTCGTTGGCCGCGACCCACGCCATCCCCTCACCCATGGCCACGCGCAACCACCGTCCCGCGCGCAGCGGGAAGCCGTCGTTCTCCCGCCCAAACATCTCGGTGCCGGCAAACTCACCGAGCGCCGCCGTCGGTTCGCCCACGAGGGAGCTGAAGGCCACCTTCACCCGGGACCGGAAGACGCCCCGGGGATGGTTGCGCATGTCACCCCAACCCGTGGTGAGGATCTGCCCGCGACGATTGCAGCTGGTGGAGAACGCCGTGTTGCGCTCGGGGCCGAGGAGCTGGAAAGTCCGGACGCGGCGAGCGTTGGGGGCGTACACGAACACCTTCCGCTGGCCGATGTCGTCGACAAACGCGGAGTCCCCGCCGCACCCCCAGAGCGAGGCGATGTAGCTGAACTCGCCCGGACCGGAGCCTTGGCGACCAATGGTCGCGCGCAACACGCCATCCGGCGAGAAGTACTTGAGGTTTCGCGCCCCGTTGTCGGCGACAACGACGAGGCCATTGGACTGCCGCATCGCACCAACAACGAACTGCAGCCGGGACGCCGGTGAC
>JAEUJK010000568.1 GCA_016794735.1 Gemmatimonadota bacterium
ATCATGTCGGTGTCGGTGCCCGGTGCCGTGCGCGCGTGGGAGGATGCCCTGCGCCGGTTCGGCACGACCACGCTCGCGCAGGCCTTGGCCCCGGGCATCCGCTATGCCGAGGGGGGCTTCGCGGTCTCCACGCGCCTCTCGCTGGACATCGGCGCCGAGGAGCGGAAGCTGGCTAACGATCCGGAGCTGGCGCGCACCTTCCTCGTAAACGGGAAGGCGCCGGTCCCGGGCACGTTGCTCGTGCAGAAGGACCTGGCGGCGACGTTGCGTCGCATCGCGACCGGTGGCGCGGCCGCGTTGTACACCGGCCCGCTCGCGTCCACCATCGGTGGGTTCATCCAGCGCGAGGGAGGGTTCGTCACGGTGGCCGACCTCGGTCGGCACCGGTCGGAGTGGACCGACCCCATTCGCACGACCTACCTCGAGAAGACGGTGCTGGCGTTCCCGCCGAACACGCAGGGAGTGACGTTCCTGCAGATGCTCAACCTGGCGTCGCAGGAAGACGTGACGGCGATGGGACGCAACAGTGCCAACTACATCCACACGCTCGTCGAGGGAGCCAAACTGGCGTATGCTGATCGCGACCGGTTGGTGGCGGACCCGCGCACCGTCGCCGTCCCGACCGACAAGCTCCTTTCCATGGACTATGCGCGCGAACTGGCGCGCCGCATCCGCCGGGACACCGTCGTGGCGCCCACCGCGGGCGCCGGCCGCGATGGCAACGGCGACACCGTCTACCTCTGCGTGATCGACAAGGACGGCAACGCCGTGTCGCTCATCCAGAGCCTCTTTGCCTCGTTCGGCAGTGGGCGCATGGTGCCGGGGACGGGGATCGTCCTCCACAACCGTGGATCCCTGTATGAGCTGGATCCGGCGCATCCCAACATCATCGCCCCCGGCAAGCGCCCGTTCCACACGTTGAGCCCTGCGATGGTGCTCAACGCCGACGGCAGCGTGGCGATGGTCCTTGGCACCCCGGGCGGCGACGGCCAGCCGCAAACGCTCATGCAGATCCTCAACAACGTCCTGCGATTCGGCATGACGCCGCAACAGGCCGTGGAGGCGGCGCGCTGGCGCGTGTTTGGTGGTGGACGTGTGGGCGTGGAACCGGGGATCGACGAGGGCGTACGAAAGGCGCTCGCGGCGAAGGGCCATCCGGTGCAGGTCCAGCCGCCCAGCGCGGAGTTTGGTGGCGCACAGATGATCTACGTTCATCCCCGGTCGCGCACGTTATGGGTCGGTTCCGACTTCCGGCGGGAAGCCTTTGGCGTGGCGTGGTAACCCGCACGAGGCCACGCCTCCCATGGACGGTGGTGTGATGCGTCGCGCGTCGGCGGCGCCGGGGTCACCCGTGCGCGGATACGCCACGGCGTGATGAAGCGACTCCTCTCCGCGATCGGTGGCGTGGTTGCCGTCGTCGCGATCGTGGTGGTGGCGGCGCGCGTGCGCACGTGGTGGAATGCGTCCGAATCCCCCACCGGTGCCCTCGATATCCCGCCGGTCTCCGAGGTGCGGGAGATGGCGTCCGCGTTAGGCGTCCCCGACACGATGTTCGGGCGCAGTGGGGCGCTGCGCGTGCGCACGTTGACACCCGCCGAGGCCCTGCGCGTGCCGGGCTTCCTGGACGTGCTCGGCGAACCGGCGCTGCATGTCGCGGCCGCACATCCCGTGGCGTTGCCCGGTGGCGAGATGTTCCACTACCTCGTCCTCCGCCCCTTTGCCGACAAGAAGGGGGAGCACCTCGGCGGCTACCGCCTGGGGCGATGGCCGGCGGAGCGATGGATCATGTCGCGCAACTACTTCAACCCCGACGGCTTCGTCGAGGTGACCGCGGCCAACGCCAACATTCCCCTGACGCCGCACTTCACCCTGGGGGACTTCGTCACGCACGACCAGCGGGATCGCTGGCCGAAGTACGTGGTGCTCGAGGAGAAGCTGCTCGACAAGGTGGAGCTGGTGCTGCGCGAGTTGAACACGCGCGG
>JAEUJK010000579.1 GCA_016794735.1 Gemmatimonadota bacterium
CTCGTCCTGCGACGTCCCGATGCGGTGATAGTAGAGACGCTGGTTCTCCAGCGCGTCGGAGAGCCGGTTGCCCGCGTCGCGTGCCGGGAAACGCGAGTAGAAGAACCCCTTCCCGTCGCGCGTCCACGCGAGGTTGCTGAAGCGCACCCATCGCAACGTGTCAGGCAGGTCCACCGCGTCGCGAACACGGCGCACGTGGACTTCTTCCCAATCCGCACCCCCCTCGGCGAGGGAGTAGGCGATGTGGCGTCCGTCGGGCGAGGGGGCAAACTGGGCGAGGGCCACAGACCCGTCCGGGGAGATGGTCGCCGGATCGAGCACCACCCGCGGCGGCGTATCGGGTGACGATTGCGCCACCACCTCGGCCTGTCGCTGGAGTCCTGAGTTGCGCTGGTAGAACAGGACGCCATTACGCAGGCGCTGCGGGACGCCGACGCGCGGCGCATTCCAGAACGTCGTCAGGCGCGCTGACCAGTCCGCGCGCGGCGTGCGGTCCAGCCACGCGGAGGCGGCGGCGTTCTGGGCGTCCACCCAAGCACGCGTCTCCGCGCTGGTGAGGTCCTCGAGCCAGCGGTACGGATCGGCGATGCGCACGCCATGGAAGTCGTCGACGACATCCACGGTGCGCGTGGGCGGATAGACTGGACGTTGCGCGGACATAGGGATCGCCAAAGAAAACCACGAGGCGCCCACCACGCACCGGAGCACACGCACCACGACCAGCCTTGCCTGCACCGGGATCGCTCCGTCAGTCTGGAGTCGAACCTTAAGCGCGCCGATGAGGGGGAGCAAACATTTGCCGGAACCCCAGGCGAGCTCGACCAGTTGATTCCCCATGACGATGAACGCGCAACGATACGCAGCAGCCCTCTCCATCGAGGACTATGTGGAGTCGACGCGCAAGAACACGGATTTCTGGCGCGGCGTCCTGCGGACGGCGCGTCTGTCGGACGACGTGGCGGTGCGTGCGGGCGCTCTTTCGGGGACCTACCACCTCCTCGCCCTGTCCGAGGATTGGTGCGGTGACGCGGTCAACACCCTCCCGGTGGTCGCGCGGCTCGCGGAGGCCATACCCGATTGCGAGCTGCGCATCCTCGGGCGCGATGCCAATCCGGACCTGATGAATGCGCACCTCACCAACGGGACGCGGTCGATCCCGGTGGTGATTGCCTACGACGGCACCTTCGAGGAGATCGGCTGGTGGGGGCCGCGCCCCACGCCGCTGCAGGCGCTGTTCGTCGAGGAGCTGCGAACGCTGCCCAAGGACGAGCGCAACCTGGCGGTGCGGACCTGGTATGCCCGCGATCGTGGCCGGACCACGGCGGCGGAGGTGCTCAAGCTCCTCACCGGGGGACGCCCGGAGCCCTCGACCGCGGCACCACCGGTCGGCTAACTTTCCGCGGGCCTTTCACGACGCACATGAGCAACCAGACGAGCAAGCCGAATTTCTCTCAGGGGTGGGGAATTGCCGGGCTGATCACGGCGATGGCCGTGGGCGCCTTCCTCCTCGCGGGATACATCAAGTCGAGCACGTACCGGCATCCCACGGACCAGACGGCCCCCGGGTCGTCCGCGTCGCATGCGCCGGCTGCGGAGGCATCACACGACGCTGCGCCGGCCGCCGAGGGCGCGAAGCACTAAGTCGGGTAGGGCACGCCGCAGCTACGGTGTCGATTGGATGGAGGGCCAGCCCGGCCGCGACCTCGTCTCCCCGTAGCCTCCGATGCGTGTCCACCCCTGCTGCCTGCTCTTCCTGACTTGTCTTGCCAGCACCGCGACGGCGCAGCGCGGTGCGGCGCCCTCCTTCGAGGGTCCCCGTGGCCACCTCACCGTTGACCTCTCGGATGGGGAGCCCGTCTCCGCGTTCATCGAGGCCGGCCGGGTGCTCGAACTCACCGACGTGCAGAAGCGTCGGCTCATGGACATTCGCCGCAACCTGCGCGTGCAGAACAAGCCGTTCATGAGCACCCTGGATTCGCTGCGTGACCTCGCGGGGGTTGACCTGGGAGAACGCGACCGGATTCGCCGGCGCGACGCCGAGGCCCTGCAGCGCTTCAATACCTGGGCAAAGCCGTTCATCGACTCGATCCGCGTGAACAACGACGTGGCGCGTCTCGAGGCGCGGTCGGTGCTGTCCGTGGACCAGCGGCGTCGGTTCGACTCCATCGCGACGGCCGCGCGTGCGGTGCGTCCGCGCACGCAGCGTCGGCCCCCTCGTTGACGTCACCCGGGCACGAGCCACCGATCACGCGCCGCCGCGGTGGGCGCTGGCGGGCACCGTTAGGCTGG
>JAEUJK010000593.1 GCA_016794735.1 Gemmatimonadota bacterium
GTGCGACTTCATCGACGTCGCCGAGTCGGCGATCCGGTGCATCCGGGAGAACGTCGCCACCCTCGATGCCCGCGACCGGTGCCGGGTGTACCGCGGCGACGCGTTGCGCTACGTCCAGGATCGCCGGCAGGGGCCGTGGGACATCGCCTTCGCCGATCCGCCGTACAACCTCGGGATTGCCCCACGCATCGCCGCAGCATGGCTCGAGCGTCCCTTCAGTCGCATCCTCGGCGTCGAACACGAGGCGCACGAGGCGGTGCCCCCGGGCGGCGAGACACGGACCTACGGCGGCACGCGCATCACGATCTATCGCGCCCCAATCGACGGCCAATCCCCGGACGGCGTATCCCCGGCATAGGCACCGAAGCCTTGCGTCGCCGCGTCTGGCCGCTACGCTCCACGCGTCTGCCGTCTGCCGTCTGCCGTCTGCCGTCTGCCGTCTGCCGTCTGCCGTCTGCCGTCTGCCGTCTGCCGTCTGCCCACTCATCGAACTCATGCGCACCGCCATCTACGCCGGGTCCTTCGACCCCCTCACGCAGGGCCACGAGGACCTCATCCGCCGGTCGCTGGGCTTCGTTGATCGGGTCGTGGTGGCCGTCACCACGAACGTGTCCAAGCAGCCGCTCTTCTCCGTGGAAGAGCGCGTGGCGCTGATCAGCCGGGTGATCGCCGACGAACCACGGGCCGAGGTGCGCCCGTTCGGGGGATTGCTCGTCGATTTCGCCCGCGACATCGGCGCGACGTTGCTCATCCGCGGTTTGCGGGCGGTCTCCGACTTCGAGTACGAGTACCAGATGGCGCTCATGAATCGCCACCTGCACGCGGACCTCGAGACGGTCTTCATGGTGCCGTCGCTCGACACGACGTACATCTCGTCGTCGCTCGTGCGCGAGGTCGCGCGGTACGGTGGCAGCCTGGATGGCCTCGTGTCGCCGGCGGTCGCGGAAGCGCTCCGCCAGAAGGTTGCCGCAACTCGTTAGGGCATGACGTCGTTCCTGCGGCAGCTGGCCGAGCGGGCCGCGTCCCGCGACAAGCGCATCGCCTTCGCCGAGGCGGCGGACCCGCGGGTGCGCGACGCCATCCTCGCGCTGCATGCGGAGCAAACGGTCCGGCCCGTGGTCATCGCATCACCGGGACTCGACCAGGCCCCCTTCACGGCCGCCGGCATCGAGGTGATCGATCCACTCACCGATTCGCGCGGAGCGGCGCTCGCCGGGTGGCTGCACGAGCGTCGCCGCTCACGCGGGATGACGGCTGAGGCCGCGTCCCACGCCATGCGCGACCCGCTCTGCTTTGCCGATGCCCTCGTCGCGACCCATGACGTCGATGGCTGCGTCGCCGGGGCGGTGTACACCACCGCGGACGTGCTGCGCGCCGCACTCTGGACCGTCGGGCCCGCCGAGGGCGTGTCGACGGTCTCGTCGGCGTTCTACATGGTCGTCCATCCGTTCCGATCGGAAAGCCCCGAAGTCCTCACCTTCACCGATGGCGCCGTGGTCCCCGAACCGACGGTCGCCCAGCTGGCGGACATTGCCTTGGCCGCCGCGCGGGATCGCGGGCGCATCGTCGGCGACGTGCCGCGCGTTGCGTTCCTCTCATTTGCGACGCGCGGGAGTGCGTCAGGCCCGCAGGTCGAGCGGGTGCGTGCGGCCGCCGAGGAGTTCCGTCGTCGTGCCCCCGACATGGCCGTCGACGGGGAGATGCAGGTCGATGCCGCGCTGATCGCGTCGGTCGGATCGCGTAAGGCACCGGACTCACCCGTGGCCGGACGCGCCAACGTGCTCGTCTTTCCGTCGCTCGACGCGGGCAACATCGGGTACAAGCTCGTCGAGCGACTGGCCGGCGCGAGTGCCGTGGGGCCCATCATCCAGGGGCTGCGTCGTCCATGCAGTGACTTGTCGCGAGGTGCCTCACGCGACGACATTATGGCCGTCGCGGCGGTCACCGCGCTGCAGGCGTGAGGATCCGCGAAAATCAGGGGGAGCTGATATGAGTTTCACCATCAAGAAGCATGGTGAGGTGTGTGTAGTAGACGTCGACGGACAGCTCATCGTCGGCAATCGGCAGGAACTGAAGCAGAAGGTCCTCGATGAACTGGAGCGGGGTGAGCGCCGCTTCCTGGTCGACTTCTCCCAGACGGGATACATCGACTCCTCCGGCCTCGGCGTGTTGGTGTCCCTGGCCAAGAAGGTCCGGGAGTCGGGGGGCGAATTCCGTCTCTCGAGCCTCAACGACGACCTCCGCACCCTGTTCGAGCTGACGAAGCTCGACACGCTGTTCCAGATCGCGACGTCCCGCGACGCCGGGCTCGCCGCCTTCTGATCCCTCCCACCCCACTCCCCACCACTCCCCGGGAAAGTGACCCCGGGGCCCACGCGCGCGTTTTTCTGTCAGAATGACTGCTCTGCCCGAACACCTTTCCGTGGACCTGCCGCACGACAGCGGGTTCCCGATCGACGTCCGGGTCCCCACCGATGTGAGGCTCATTGAGCCCCTCGTCGGCCTGGTGACTCGGCAGTGTGCCGTGCGGCAGCTCTCGCCCCGTGCCTGCAACCTGCGGGTACCGGTGGCCCTCACCGAGGCGCTCTCGAACGCCATGCTGTACGGCAACCGGGAAGACCGGTCGCTCAGCGTGCGACTCCGGGCGCGGCTCGATGAGGTGTCCCTGGTGCTCGAGGTCGTGGACGAGGGCACCGGTTTTGACATGGAAGCGTGCACGATCGATCCCACTGGCCCCGAACACCTCGAACGAGAGGATGGGCGCGGGCTGTTCCTCATGCGAACACTGATGGATCGGGTTGAGCGCTTCACGGACGGCGGCAACGTCGTGCGGCTCACCCTCCATCGTGCGTGAAGGACCTCCACCAGGCCATTGCCGGCTTCACGACGGCCACCGGGCTTCCCGCGGTGGTCTGGACCGCGTCACATGACGGCGCGAGTTGGGTCGTGGCCGCTGGTGGAACCGGGATCGCGGCCCCCGGTGTCCTGCGACTCCTCCAGCCGGGTGGTGTCCCCGCGGAACTCGAGGTGCCGGGCGGCATCCTCGTGATTTGTGCGACCCCCGGGACGGCGCGCGCCTGGGTTGGTGTGGGCCCGTGTGATCCGCGCGATCGTGATCGGGCGGTCTCTGCGCTCGCGTTCCTCTCGCCAGTCGTCGCGCACTACTTCCAGTCGTCGCTGGAAATGGAGCACTCGGCCTACGAACTCGCCGAGCGGTACGAGGAGATCAACCTGCTCTACACCACGAGCGAGATCCTCGGGCGCACGGTGTCGCTGGAAGACGCGGCGGCGCGCATCCTCACGGAAATCTCCGAGACGGTGGGCGCGCGGCGCGCGGCCATCCTCGTGCATGACCGGAGCAACGATACGCTGCAGGTGATCAGCTCCCTCGGCTTCGAGGCGGCCGGGCTGTTGCCCATCAGCACCTCGGATCCCGATGCGGTGACCGCGTTCGTCTTTCGCGAGCAGCGGGGCTACATCTTCGATGACGACGTCATGCCGTGCGCGGCCGAATCGCGCTTCCGGCAGGGCGGGGTCCTCGCGGTCCCGATTCTCTGGACAAACCCGGGACACCATCCGGCCGTCCCGCTCGGCGTGCTCACGCTCTCCGAGCGAAGGACCGGTGAGTCGTTCAGCGCGGGCGACGAGAAACTCGTGTCGGCCATCGCGACGCAGATCGGCACGGCGATCCAGAACGCGCGACTCGTGCGGTCCTCGCTCGCGCAGCAGCGCCTCCAGCAGGAGATGTCGCTGGCGAGTGACCTGCAGCAGAAGTTGCTGCCGGACGCACGGTTGTTCGCGCCGGAGGCGCAGGTCGCGGCGCGGGTGGTCTCTGCGGAGAGCGTCGGGGGCGACTTCTACCAGCTCTTCCGTCTCGGGGGCGGGCGCACGGGCATCATGGTCGGCGACGTGTCGAGCCATGGCATGCGCGCCGCACTGGTCATGGCCCTCGTGATGAGTGCCTCGTCGATCCACGCGCAGGCCACGGAAGACCCGGCCGAGATGCTCACGCGGCTCCTGGGGACGCTGGCGGACGAACTCGAGAGCACCGAGATGTTCGTGACCGCGTTCTACGCGGTGATCGATCCGGTGCGAGGACGCATTCGCTACGCCAATGCGGGCCACCCGCACGCGTTCGTGCTCGGGGCCGATGGTTCGGCCGAACGGCTTGGCGCCCTCGAGCCGCCCTTGGGGATGTCGGGGTCGGTGCTCTCGGCGCGCGAGCGCCCGTGGAGCCCCAACCGGGACATGCTCCTCCTTTTCACCGACGGCATCCCGGACGCGCGCAACCACCAGGAGCTGCCGTTTGGCGAGCACCGGGTCACGGAACTCGCCCGCGGGTTGCGGGGGGAGGCGCCGGCGGTCGTGGTCGAACGTATCTTTGCCGCGGTGGCGTCACATGCCGGTGACGCGCCGCGCCGCGACGACCTCACCCTCCTCGTTGCGCGCAGTTAGTCTCCGCAGGACCTCGCGCGTGCCGATCCGTCGTCGCTTTGGCCAGAACTTCCTGACCGACCAACACGCCCTCGCGCGCATCGCAGGGGCGCTCGAGCTGGCCGGCACCGAGCACGTGATCGAGATCGGCCCCGGGCGCGGGGCGTTGACGGCACACCTCGCGGGACGCGCCGCGCGCCTCACCTGCGTGGAGGTGGACCGGGACCTCGTCGCCGAGCTGCGGGTGCGGTTCGGTTCCACCCCGGGATGGTCGATTGTCGAAGGCGACATCCTGGAGGTGGACCTCGACGCCCTCGCCGGGGGCCCGTTTGTCCTCGTCGGCAACGTGCCGTACAACATCACGACGCCGATCATCTTCCACGCGCTGGCGAGCCGCGGCATGCAACGGGCCGTCTTCCTCGTGCAGCGCGAGGTGGCGGCGCGATTGGCAGCGGCGCCGGGGAGCGAGACCTACGGCGCGTTGACCGTGAACGTCGCGTTGACCTGTGCGGTCGAGACCGTGGCGGCGGTTCCCGCCGGGGCCTTCTTCCCGCGGCCCAAGGTACAATCCGCGGTCATCCGGCTCACGCCGCTGGACACGCCGCTCGTGGCCAACGACGACGCGGCGCCGCTGCGAGCCTTCGTCACCGGGATGTTCGGCCAGCGTCGGCGGCAGCTGGTGCGCGCGCTGCGGACCGTGGGTGATCTCAACGCCGAGTCGGCGCAGGCGGTCGTCGAGCGGGCGGGGCTGCCACCCACGGCGCGTGCGGAGGAACTGGCGCCCGCGGAATTCGTCCGGCTGTACGCGGCGTTCCGCGGCGCCTAACGCGCGCGGCTGGAGAGCTCGTAGCTCAACCCTTCCAGTTCCATCGCCATGTTGACGCTGCGCACGGCGACGTCGGGCGGGACCTTCAGCTGCACGGGGGCGAAGTTGAGGATCGCCTTCACCCCGGCGTCCACCAGGCGACGGACCGCGTCCTGCGCCCCCTCGGCCGGGACGGCGAGGACGGCGATGTCGATCGGCTGGGAGGCGAGGTCGCGCGCCACCTGCGAGAAATCACGCACGACGATCCCGTCCCACCGGGTGCCGACCTTGCCGGAATCCGTGTCGTAGACCGCGACGACGTGAAAGCCCCGCGGCCGGAAGCCGTCGTACTGCGCCAGCGCCGTTCCGATCTTGCCCGCGCCAACGATGACCACGTTCCACTCGCGCCCCAGGCCGAGGATGTCGCGGATCGAGTTGGTCAGCTCGGGGACGGAGTAACCAAGGCCGCGCTTCCCGAAGGAGCCGAAGAACGACAGGTCCTTCCGGACCTGGGCGGATGTGGTGCCGCCATGCCGGGCGAGTTCGGCACTGGACACAGTGGTGAGCCCCCGCTGGGAGGATCCCTCCAGGAACCGGAGGTAAACCGAGAGGCGTCTGACCGTGCTGTCCGCGATGCGCTTCACTGGAGCGGTGGGGCTTGTGAAAGTATTCACAAAGTAGGCGATTCGGACCGGGTGGTAAAGCCGCTGGAACGGCGATCTTCGGTGTATCTTTGGCCCGCGAGATTGGCTTGAGCGTCTTTTTCCTGAGAGGGCCCCTGGGAGCAGCGACGACACCGACCACGACCCCGCGTGGGCTGAGGAGCGACACCGAGGTGATCGCCCGGGCGCGACGTGCGCTGGCCGGCGGACCGTTGGATGACGCGGCGCTGCTCGGCCAGGTGTTGAGCTTGCCTGGGGCTCCGCCGCTTGTGGCGGCGCGCATCGCCGAGTCGCTGTTTGGTCGCCACGAGTGGTTTGTTCGGCTGGAAGGGGGGCGCTGGGAATTGCGCGAGGAGGCGCCAGCGCCCGAGCAGGCGACGATGCTGACCGACGTGAGCTTCGCGGTCGTCGACGTGGAGACGACCGGTGG
>JAEUJK010000601.1 GCA_016794735.1 Gemmatimonadota bacterium
ATGGAGGAGCACCCACAATGAGCGGACGGCGTTACGGAGCTATTCGCCGGGGCGTTACTGCGCCGCGGTAACGGCAATTCGGACCAAGGGACGGAGGCTGATGGCGCGGCTGTCTACGCTGGGGCGTTTCGAGCTGAGGGATGGGGGGGACGGGGGCGGGACACCCATCGGCACCCAGCCCAAGCGTCTGGCCCTCCTGACTTACCTCGCCCTCGCGACTCCCCGGGGGCTCCACCGTCGGGATGCGCTGCTGGCCCTCTTCTGGCCGGAGTCCGGGACCGACGAGTCCCGCAACGCCCTCCGCCAAGCGCTGCACCACCTTCGCCAACACCTCGGCGAGGCGGCCATCGAGACGCGCCCCGACGACCGTGTCGGGCTCGCCCTCGACGCGATCGAGTGCGACGCCCTGGAGTTCGAGGCGGCCGTCGCCGCCGGTGATGATGCGCGCGCCGTCTCGATCTACGCCGGGACCTTCCTCGACGCAGTCTTCGTGCGCGGGGTCTCGCCGGAGTTCGAGGAGTGGGCCCACCGCCAGCGCATGCGCCTGCGCGCCGAGGCGTCGCAGGCAGCCGGGCGCCTCGCGGAGCGCGAGTGGAGTGCCGGGCGGGTGGAAGGGGCCATCGCCGCGGCCCGTCGACGCACCGAAATCGATCCGGAAAACGAAGCGGCCCTGCGCGACCTGCTCGCGGTGCTGCACGACGCGGGTCGCACGGTGGACGCGCTGTCGGTCGCGGAACGCTTCCGCCAACAACTCCAGCAGGATCACGAAGTCGATTGGTCCGCCGACACCGCGACCCTCGTTGCGGCGATCCAGGGTGGCACGCGCGCACGTCGCGAGGCGCCACCAGCACCGGCTGACCAAGGGGCCGTCGGTGGCGCCGCCAAGCGAGACGTGGCAGCGGTTTCCACCGGAACCGCCGTATCGGGCCAATCACGGCACCGGCAGCGCTTCGTTTGGTTAGGTCTCCTGCTCGCAGTGGTGGCCGGCGGGTTCGCCTGGCGGGAATCGGTGAAGGACCAGGCGCCGGCCACGGCCCCAACACGCGTCGTGCGGAGAGTGCTCGTCACCGACTTCGCCGATCGCGCCCAGGGCGGACTCGGCGCACTCGTGGCAAGTGCCATCCGCGTGGACCTTGCGCAGTCGCCGATGCTGCGTGTCCTCACCACCGCGCAGGTGAGCGCCACGCTGCGGTTGCTCAGCCAGCCGGTCGAGGTGTCGATCGACGATTCGCTCGCGCGCGAGGTGGCGATCCGCGAGGGTGCGACGGGTTTCGTGACCGGCGAGGTGTACACCGTGGGTGGCCAAGTCGTGCTCGCGGCGCGCCTCGTTGCGGCCCCTTCGGGTGACGAGATGGCCGCGGCGCGCGAGACCGCACGCGATTCCACCGACCTCCTGCCCGCCATCGAGCGTCTCTCCCGTTCGTTGCGCCAACGGATCGGCGAGGAACTCGCGCAGGTCAACGCGTCCGAGCCGCTGGAGCGTGTGGCGACGTCGTCGCTCGAGGCGTTGCAGCGATACTCCGAAGGGCTGCGGCAGCTGGACCTCGGCAATCGTCCGGCGGGCGTGCAGCTGCTCGAGCAGGCCGTCGCCATCGATACGGGTTTTGCCACGGCGTACCGCATGCTCGGGTCGACCTATTCGTCGATCGGGGAGCCGGCGCGCGCGAGTGCCGCGCTCTCGCAGGCCTATCGACACCGCATGCGGCTCCCGTTCAAGGAGCGGTACCTCGTGATGGGGAGTTTCCACCGGAACGTCACGGGAGACTACACGCAGGCAGCAGACGCGTACCGGCGGTTGCTGACGCTCTATCCAGAGGACATGGCCGGGCAGAACAACCTCGGCCTCACCCTCACCTCCCTCGGGCAGCCGGCGGCGGCGGAGTC
>JAEUJK010000626.1 GCA_016794735.1 Gemmatimonadota bacterium
ATCCTCGCCGCGGCACTGCTGGTCGCGTCGTGGGCCTGCGTGCAGTACCTCCCGACGGACGTGGCCGCGGCGGCATGGGCCACGGGCGGGATCGAGGTCGCGGCCGGCGTGGTGACGCTGGCGGTGCGCCGCCGGCGGCCGTCACCGCAACCTGCCTAACGCAGCACCGCCTTGGCGATGGTCTGCAGCTGCATGTTGGACGTGCCCTCGTAGATCGTCCCGATCTTGGCGTCGCGATAGAACTTCTCGACGGGGAAGTCCTTGGTGTAGCCGTAGCCCCCGAACAGCTCGACGCAGAGCGACGTGACGCGCTCGCACACCTGCGAGGCGAACAGCTTGGCCATCGCGCCCTCGCGCGCAATGTCGCCGCCGGCATCCTTGATGCGCGCCGCGTTGTACACCATCAGGCGCGCGGCCTCCAGCTCCGTCGCGGCCTGCGCGACCTGGAACTGGATCCCCTGGAACTCGGCCAGCGGCTTGCCGAACTGCCGACGCTCCTTGAGATAGGCAATCGCGGCATGCAGGGCGCCGCCCGCGACGCCGATCATCTGCGCGCCGATCCCGATGCGCCCGCCGTTGAGGGTATCGATGGCGATCTTGTAGCCCTGGCCCACCTGGCCAAGCACGTTCGCCGCGGGAACGCGGCATCCGTCGAGGATCAGCTCCACGGTGCTCGACGCGCGGATGCCGAGCTTGTCTTCCTTGCGCCCCACGCTGAAGCCGGGGAAGTCGCGCTCGACGATGAACGCCGTGATCCCCTTGTAGCCCGCTTCCGGGTGCGCGTTCGCAAAGACGACGTAGACCCCGGCCTCGGCGCCATTGGTGATCCACATCTTGCGACCGGTGAGCACCCAGTCGTCGCCGTCCCGCGTGGCGCGCGTGGCGAGTGCAAACGCGTCAGAACCGGATCCCGCCTCGCTCAGGGCATAGGCACCGACCGTGCCACTCGTCAGGCGCGTGAGGTACTGCTGCTTCTGCGCTTCCGTCGCGTAGGTACGCAGCGGGTACTCGACCAGCGTGTTCTGCACGTCAACGAGGATCGCCGACGAGGCGTCCACCTTGCTGATCTCCTCCACTGCGAGGGCCACCATGGTGAGCGATCCTCCGGCGCCGCCGTGGGCCTCGTCCACCTCGATGCCCATCAGTCCCATCTCGAAGCACTTCTCGACCAGCGCCGGGTCCACCTTCGCCGCCCGTTCCATCGCGTCGACACGGGGCCGGACTTCTTCGGCGGCGAATGCGATGACGGCATCGCGAAAAAGGACTTCTTCGTCGGAGAGCTGGGTCAGGGGAGCCGACATGGGCGGGATGGGGTCGTGGCAGGGAGCGGCAAAGTTGCTCCGGACCTGCCCCGAACTCCAGTCCGGCGATCCCCAGCAACGCTGCGTATCAGACGGGTCGCTGGCCTGCGGGCAACGGCTCGAGGACCGGCGCGTGGTACGGCGTCGGTTCGTCCTCGTCCTCGTCGAGGTGTCGCGCATGCAGCCACGACATCAGGGCGAGGTACAGGGTGGGGAGCACCAGCAGGGTGAGCAGGGTCGAGGTGACCAGCCCGCCGATGACCACGGACGCCAGCGGGCGTTGCACCTCACTCCCCGGGCTGGTCGACAAGGCCATGGGCACGAAGCCCAGTGAGGCCACGAGCGCGGTCATCAGGACGGGGCGCAGTCGATCCACCGCCCCCTGCCGCACGGCGTCGGCGAGCGAGGCGCCCGCCGTGCGCAGCGCGTTCATGTGCGAGACCATCACGACGCCGTTGAGCACCGCGATGCCGAACAGGGCGATGAAGCCGATGCTCGCCGACAGGTTGAGGTTGAGTCCGCGCAGCCAGAGGACCGCGATCCCGCCGACGAGGGCGAACGGCACGTTGGTGAGGACCAGCACCGACTGCGGCACCGACCCGAACGACGCAAACAGCAACAGGAAGATGAGCAGGAGCGACAGCGGCACGACCACGGCGAGGCGCGCCATGGCGCGCTGCTGGTTCTCGTACTGCCCACCCCACTCGAGGAACGTGCCGGCCGGCAGCGACACCTCGGCGGCAACACGTCGTTTGACTTCGGAGACGAAGGAGCCGAGGTCGCGGCCGCGCACGTTGCTGAGGACGAGCGAGCGGCGCTGGCCATCCTCGTGACCGATCAGTTCCGGCCCCGTGGTGGAGACGATCTGCGCGAGCGCGCTGAGCGGCACGAGGGCGCCAGCGGAGGTGCGCACCGTGAGCGCTTCCAAGGCATGCACGTCGTTGCGATAGGCGTCGGGATACCGCACAGCGACGCCCACGCGTCGCGGCCCTTCCACGAGTTCCGTGGCCACCCGCGCGCCCATCGCCAGCTCAACGGCGCGCTGGACTTCGGCGACGGACACCCCAAAGGCGGCAAGCGCATCCCGGTTCACGCGCACGGCCACCTGGCCGGTGCCGTCGGCAATCTCGATGGTGGCGTCGGCATTGCCCGGCACGCGCTCGATGATGCGCAGGATGCGCTCGGCGAGGGCCGCATTCCGCTCGAGGTCCGGGCTCACGACCTTCACGCCGAGGTCCGAGCGGATCCCACTCTCCGCCTCGTCGATGCGCATCGCGAGCGGCTGGGTGAACGACACCTCGACGCCGGGGACGACCGCGAGGGCCGAGTCGAAGGCGGCGACGAGTCCCTCCGGGTCCTCGGCGGTGGTCCACTCGGAACGATCCTTCAGGATCACGTACAGGTCGCCCTCGAAGAGTCCCATCGCCTCCGTGGCGAGGTCGGGCCGGCCTTCCTTGGTCACGACCGTCTTCACCTCGGGGAACGCCCGGATGATGCGCTCGGTTTGGGTCGAGATCTCCACGGCCTCGGCCAGCGCGATGGAAGGCAGTCGGCGCGTCGTGATCAGGATCGATCCCTCGTCGAGCCGCGGCATGAACTC
>JAEUJK010000662.1 GCA_016794735.1 Gemmatimonadota bacterium
AGCAGCAGGTCAAATTCGTCCCAGCTCTCCAGGCGGTCACTCATGACGGGGGAGACGATATCACGCCGCCGGGGGGGAGCGCGAGCCGGGCGGCTGGCCCCGCGGGGGCCGGCTCCCTCAGTCGAGGTGCTGCCCGATCACTTCGAGGAACGCGGCACCGTAGCGTTCCAGCTTGGCGTGCCCCACCCCGGGGACCTGCAGGAGCGCTGCCGGCGTCTGCGGGCGTCGCGTGACCATCTCCAGCAACACGCGATCGCCAAACACGATGTAGGCGGGCACTCCCGCCCGGTCGGCGAGTTCGCGCCGCACCGCGCGCAGGGCATCGAACAACAAGCGCTCGTCGACGTCGAGCTCCACGACATCGCTTGGCCCGCGCGACGCGCGGCCCGGGGATCTCGCCCATCCCGGCTGCTTGCTGCGCTCCTTTGGGGCGAAGCGCGAGAGCCGGTCTTCCACGGTCTCACCGGTGCAATGGTCGCAGGAGGTGCCGCACGGATCGATCGTCTCGTCGAAGTGGGCGACGAGGGCCTGGTGTCGGCAGCGTCCCTGTTCGATGAGGTCGAAGAGGGCCACCGTGGCCGCGCGCGTGCGCTTGCGCAGCACGTCGTCGTCGAGCCGGTCCAGGAAGCGTTCGTGTTGCTTGACGTCGGCCCACGAGTAGAACAACACGCAGTCGCTGGGGAGTCCGTCGCGTCCGGCGCGCCCGATCTCCTGGTACCAGGACTCGATGTCCTTCGGCATGTCGCGGTGGATGACGAAACGCACGTTGGGCTTGTCGATCCCCATGCCAAAGGCCACCGTTGCCACGACCACATCGACATCATCGCGCTGGAACGCGTCCTGGTTGCGCGCGCGTTCGTCGGGGTCGAGTCCGGCGTGATAGGCGCGCGCCCGGATCCCCTGCTGCACAAGGAAGGCGGCGGTTTGCTCCACGCCCTTGCGGCTCTGGCAGTAGATGATGCCGCTCTCCCCGGCGTGTGATTGCACCAGGGTGAGGAGCTCGCGTCGCGTGTTGCCACCCTGGCCCTTCTTGCGGACGGCAATCCGCAGGTTGGGGCGCAGGAACGATCCCTTGAACCCGGCGGGCTTCTGCATGCCCAGCTGCCGCAAAATGTCCCGCGCGACCGTGCGGGTAGCGGTGGCGGTGAGGGCGAGCACGGGGACGTCGAGTTGTTCCTTGAGTCCCTGCAGCCTCCGATAGGACGGGCGGAAGTCGTGCCCCCACTGGCTGATGCAGTGCGCCTCGTCGACGACGAGCAGCGAGATGGGGCACCCGGAGACAAACTCGCCGAGGTATCCGTCGAGGGCCTCGGGGGCAAGGTAGACCAGTTCGAAGGCTCCGGCGCGAAAGGCCGCGAGCCGCTCTCGGCGCTCCTGGAGGTCGAGCGTGGAGTTGATGGTGGTGACCTTGTAGCCGAGCCCCGCGACGGCATCCACCTGGTCCTTCATGAGGGAGATGAGGGGCGAGATCACGAGCACGGTGCCGCCGAGGAGGCGGGCCGGGAGC
>JAEUJK010000098.1 GCA_016794735.1 Gemmatimonadota bacterium
GGCCTGCGCGGGGTCGTCGCGGTCGAGTAGTTTTGGCGACCGCGAGGTTTTCGGCCGGCTCTCCCCCTCGACCCTTCCCGCAGAGACATGTCTCGTCCACAGCGTCGCGACGAAATCCTCGGCCAGGAGTTGCCTCCGCGCCTGCCGCTCATGGCGCTGCGGTCCACCATCGTCTATCCGCTGGGTACGATCGCGGTGCAGATGGGGGCTCCCGAGAACCTCGCGCTGCTGCGCGCGAACGAGGACCCGGGATTGATCGTCGCGCTCGTCGTCACCGGCGGTGATGCCGAAGAGGTGGTCGAGAACGGGCGCTTCGTTGGTCGCGTGGGTGTGGCGGCACGCGTGCACGAGCGGATCAACCTCCCCGGGGACACGGTCCAGATCACGCTCCAGGGATTGCGGCGCATCACGATCGACTCGATCGAGCAGGAGGAGCCGTTCGTCATCGCGGGCGTGCGACCCGCCAAGGAATTGCCGGCGGACGCGAACGACCTCGACGATCTCGTCACGCGGATCGTGTCGGCGGCGGAGACCCTCGCCGACCTCGTCGACCGCATCCCGGACGAGGTGCCGCAGATCCTCAAGATGAACGTCTCGGACCCGGGGCGCTTTGCCGACCTCGCCGCGACGAACATGAACTTCCGCATCACCGACAAGGACGAGGTCCTGCAACGCCTCGACATCGGCCAGCGGCTCCGCTTCATCCTGTCGCGGCTGGAGCGCGAAGTGGCGCGCGCGCGGGTGATGGAAGACGTGAAGAAGCAGACCGAGGTGAAGATCGAGCAGCACCAGCGCGAGTTCTACCTGCGCCAGCAGCTGCGCGCGATCCAGGCGGAACTTGGCGAGACCGACCCCGGCGAGAAGGAAGCGGTCGAGCTGCTGAAGAAGATCGACGACGCGAAGTTGCCCGAACGCGTGGGACAGGAAGCGCGGCGCGAGACCGAGCGGCTGCGCATGCTCTCGCCGGCGTCGAGCGAGTACCAGGTGATCCGCAACTACCTCGACTGGATCCTCGCGCTCCCGTGGCACAAGCGCAGCGGGCACGAACAGATCGAGCTGGCGCTGGTCGAGCAGGCGCTGGAGGGACGGCACTACGGGTTGAACGAGGCGAAGGAACGCATCGTCGAGTTCCTCGCGGTGCGCAAGCTGCGTGGCGGTGACCCGCACGGCCCGATCCTCTGCTTCGTCGGGCCGCCGGGCACGGGCAAGACCTCGTTAGGCGAGGCGATCGCCTCGGCGATGGGCCGCGCCTTCTACCGCATTGCCGTCGGCGGCGTCCGCGACGAGGCCGAGATCCGCGGCCACCGGCGCACCTACGTCGGCGCGATGCCGGGGCTGCTGCTCCAGGCCATGCGTCGCGTGGGGGTGCGCGACCCCGTCCTCATGATCGACGAGATCGACAAGATGTCGGGCGGCGGCGCGGGCGGGGATCCCACGGCCGCGATGCTCGAGGTGCTCGACCCGTCGCAGAACCACGACTTCGTCGATCACTACCTCAACCTGCAGTTCGACCTCTCGAGCGTGTTGTTCGTCTGCACGGCGAACAACCTGTTCGACATCCCGGCCCCGCTGCGCGACCGCATGGAGGTCATCCGCATCGCCGGCTACACGGTCGAGGAGAAGGTCGAGATCGCGTGGCGCTACCTGATGCCGCGGCTGCTCGAGGAACACGGGATCACCGACAAGGACATCCAGTTCACCGACGAGGTGCTGGGATACATCTCCAGTCGTTACTCGCGTGAGGCCGGCCTCCGCAACTTCGAGCGCAACCTCGCGGCCCTCATGCGCAAGCGGGCCCGCAAGAAAGCCGACGGAGAGGAGGGGGCATGGGTCGTTGACAACGCCCTCGTCGAACAGATCCTCGGTGTCCCCAAGTACGCCGCCGAGGAGGCGGAGAAGGAGCCGGAAGTCGGTACGGTGACCGGCCTCGCGTGGACGTCGTTGGGTGGCGACATCATGACGATCGAGGCGCTGCGCATGCCGGGCACCGGCAAGCTCACGGTCACGGGCCAGCTGGGCGACGTCATGCGGGAGTCCGTCGATGCCGCGCTCTCCTTCGTGCGCTCGCGCGCCGACGCGTTAGGCGTTCCGGACAAGGAATTCAAGGAAAGCGACTTCCACATCCACTTCCCCGCAGGCTCGGTGCCGAAGGACGGGCCGAGTGCCGGCGTCGCGGTCACGCTGGCGCTCGCGTCGGTGCTCTCGCGCCGTTCGGTGCGGCGCGACCTGGCGATGACGGGTGAAGTGACGTTGCGCGGCAAGGTGCTGGAGATCGGTGGTGTGAAGGAGAAGACCCTGGCCGCGTACCGCGCGGGGCTTCGCGAGGTGATCCTCCCGGCGTCAAACCAGAAGGACCTGCGCGACGTGCCGGACGAGGTGCGCCAGAACATGGCGTTCACCTTCGTGAGTTCGATGGACGAGGTGCTCCGCCTTGCGCTCCTGCCGGTGGCGGCGCCGCGTGCGGACGCGGTGGTTGCGGAGACCGAGGCGGCACCGACGCGGCGGGCGGCCACTGACCGCGGTCGCACCTCAACGGACGCGGCGCCGCCGAGCTGAAGGTCGCGCCGAGACGGCGGAGCGCACACAGGTCAGCCGACCGACATCCTGGTCGGCGACCTGATCCTGCGTAAACAAAGCACCGACAGCTGGGTACACGCCGGGTGCCACCTTGTCCCTTGCCGGGCACGCGCAGAACCGGCAAACTCCCCGTAGCAGCTCCCGAGGCCGGGGGCGCCCACGCCGTCGTCCCATCCAGATGAGATTCCGGCACCTGGCCAGCGCAGCAATGACTGCCGCCCTCGCATGTGGCGAGGGCGGCACCTCACCGGGCCCTGGCCCGGGCATCGCCGTGCGTTCGCGGACGCCGGCGTCCCGACTCGAAGTGGGCGACACGGTTCGCCTGGAACTGGAGGTCCGTGGCGCAAACGGCGCGGTGGTCGAGCGTCCGGTCGTTGCCTTTCGATCGTTGACGCCCGACATCGCGGTGATTGGCGACGGGCCGGTCATCCACGCGCTCCGTCCCGGCCGGGCAACCATTGAACTCTCGGTCACGGGCCCGGCGCCCGCGGTCCAGCGTACCCTGGTCGATACGACAGAGCTGGACATCGAGCGGATCCTCATGGCGAGCGTCCGGATCGACGCTCCAGGCGCTGCGCTCATCGCGGGGGATACCCTGCGCCTGCGGGCATCCGCGGTCACCGCACGGGGAGCGTCATTCGCTGGCGCGACCTTCACGTGGTCATCCCGGACCCCGGACGTCGCATCCGTCAGCCGCGATGGCGTGCTCCAGATGCTTAG
>JAEUJK010000104.1 GCA_016794735.1 Gemmatimonadota bacterium
CGGTGCCGCTTGGTCGGGTGCGCCCGGTCGGCCTCGCGATCGATGACGTCGTTCATCACGTACACCGTGCTCGCGAGCAGGCAGAACGAGGCGAAAGCCATCCACGCCTTGAGCTGCGCCGACGAATTCGTGGCCTGACCCGAGAAGAGCAGGGGGGCCAGCACGAAGAAGTTCTTGATCCATTGCTGCGGGCGCACCAGGCGGACGAGTGCCATGGCACCCCCACGCGAAGCCACACCTTCAGCGGTCGACAACCCGGTCATCTCGTTGAGGAATAGGAACCCAGCAGCGACGTCACGGAGCAAGAACTCCGCCTCGATCGGCGGCCGTCGCTGCGAGAACGAGACGACGCGAGGGGGGCGGGGGGAACGTGCATCTCCAGCGAACGGTGACACCTGATGTGGCGTTGCTCCAACAAAGTTGTCAGAGTGGCCACGTCAAGCGAGCTCAGGGACTCATGCGACTTGCGACGACTGTAACGTTTTGCGGCGCTGCCGCGCGTTGTGACGGCCGCCGCCCCCAAAATCGTGAGCTGCACCGCGAGAGACTCCACAGCGACGGGCCAACCTGACCGAACGGACTCGGCTGGCCTGAATCTTGTCTAATGCGGATGCATGACCGACGTAATGGTGTCCGCAGAAGGGAAGCGTGGGGCACGTGGGGCCGGGGCCGGAAACAAGCCGTCGCTGTCTATCGTGGTGCTCTCCACGGGGACCGAGTCGGACCTCGAGCGCGCGATGGCCTACGTGAGCGGCGTGACCCGCCGCCTCGACGCCGAGCTGATCGTGGTCCGCGGCGAAGACGATCGCCGTGCGCGCGAGCGACTCTCCGTGGTCGCCGAGTCCCGTCATTTCCATCTTCGCTTCGCCGAGCCCGGCGCGTCGCGAGCCAGCCTGGCCGACGCCGGAATGAAGGCCGCGACCGGTGACATCGTCGCGGTCCGTGAAGACGCGCATTGCCTGGACGGCGACTGGTTGCGCCCGTTCGCCGAGCGCCTCTCCGTGACGCTCGACGCGCCGGCAGAACTCGACGTCGCACTTCCCGTGAGCCGGGCGGCGGTATCGACAAGGCGCCGTCTGGAGGCTACCTCAGAGGCAGTTTCCTGAGGAAGGGCATGCGGTGAGCGAGCGGATGACGGTGGTCATCCCGGTGGTAACCGACTGGGACCACGCGGCGAGATGTCTGGAACACCTGGAGCGCGAACGGCAAACGTTCGCGCTTGGCGTTTTGGCGGTCTCGCGCCTCGGTGCACAGGTCGCGACCTCGATTGCCGCGCGTTTCCCGTGGGTTCGGGTGATGCAGGTCGACGCCGATACCACGATCCCCGCCATGCGGGCACTCGGCATCGAGCAGGCGAATGCTTCCGTCGTCGCTATCATCGAGGACCACGTGGACGTGCCGTCCGGGTGGGCAACCCGGATGCATGACCTTGTCCTCGAGCGGGGCGGGGTGGTTGCCGGGCCGGTGGCTGACGGCTCCCGCCGGTTTTCTTCCCGCGCCGCCTTCATCTGCGAGTACTCCGGCGCACTCCCGCCGGTCGCGAGCGGACCCCGCGAAGGCCTCCCCGGCAACAACACGGCCTACCCGGCACGCGTGCTGGCTCCGCAACGCGAGCTCCTCGCCGCGGGGGGGTGGGAAGACGAGCTGCACGAGCGCCTCGCTGGTGAAGGGGTGTCGCTGTGGCTCGACGAAGGCGTCGAGGCGACGCATGAGCTCGAACTGGGTGCCTTGGAGTATGCGGGGCTGCGCTATCACTATTCCCGGGCATGGGCGGGTCGCCGCCGCCGCGGCGCGCCCTTTGCTAGACGAGTGTTATCTGCGGCCAAGAGTCTGGCGCTTCCGCCGGTGCTGCTCGCCCGGATCCTCGGGCGCGCGGCCAGTCGGCCGCGGTACCGCGGAATCGCGGTTATGTCGTTGCCGTTACAGGTGTTGTTCGTCGTCGCATGGGCGGCTGGGGAGTTCGTTGGTAACCTCGCCGGACCGGGTCATTCGCTCACGAAAGTCCGCTAGGGATCGGCATGAACCAGAACCCCCGAAAGGTTGCACCGCTCCGCCCGGGTGATCACGTCGCCGTTATCGGCGCTGGCCCGGCAGGCCTGACCGCCGCCTACCTGCTCGCCAAGGATGGCGTCAAGGTCACGGTCCTCGAGGCGGACGATATCGTCGGGGGCATTTCACGAACGGCCCAGTACAACGGCTACCGGTTCGACATCGGCGGGCATCGCTTCTTCACGAAGATCACCCCCGTCGAGGACCTCTGGCATGAGATCCTCGGGCCCGAGTTCATCTCGGTGCCGCGCATGTCGCGCATCCATTACAGCGGCAAGTACTTCGATTATCCCCTCAAGGCCGCCAACGCGCTCGCGGGGCTTGGCCTGTGGAACGCCGGGATGATCGTGCTCTCCTACTTCTGGTCGCACCTGCGTCCGTATCCGGTCGAGGAGAACTTCGAGCAGTGGGTCTCGAACCGGTTCGGCAAGCGCCTCTATCGCATCTTCTTCAAGACATACACGGAAAAGGTCTGGGGCATCCCGTGCACCGAGATCCGTGCCGAGTGGGCGGCCCAGCGCATCCAGGGGCTGTCGCTCGCCAAGGCGATCCTCAACGCCGCGTCGTTGCAGAAGCGCGGTGACGCCATCAAGACGTTGATCAACGAGTTCCAGTATCCGCGCCTCGGTCCCGGCCAGATGTGGGAAATGGCGGCGGCCCGCGTGAAGGAACTCGGCGGCGACGTGCTCATGCAGCACAGCGTGGAAGCAGTGGAGACCAAGGGCGATCGTGTCGTGGCCCTCCGTGCCCGCACCCCGCTGGGCGTGCGTCGCATCGAGGCGGATCACGTCATCTCGACGATGCCGATCCGTACGCTCGTGCAGTCGCTCGACCCGCAGCCGGCGCCCGACATTCGCGCGGCCGCAGATGGACTCAACTATCGCGACTTCCTCACCGTCGCGCTCATCATCGACCAGGACAACCTCTTCCCGGACAATTGGATCTACATCCACACGCCGGGGGTGAAGGTCGGTCGCATCCAGAACTTCAACAACTGGTCGCGCGCGATGGTCCCCGAGGCCGGGCGCACCTGCCTCGGCCTGGAGTACTTCTGCTTCGAGGGTGATGGCCTCTGGGCCTCGAAGGACGAGGACCTGATTGCCCTCGCGAAGCAGGAGCTTGGCCAGCTCAACCTGGTCGATCCCTCGCGCGTGGTGGACGGCACCGTGGTCCGCATGCCCAAGGCCTACCCGGTGTACGACTCCGTGTATGCCGCGCACCTCGAGAAGGTGCGCACCTGCATCGACGCCCTCCCGAACTTCCATACGGTGGGGCGCAACGGCATGCACAAGTACAACAACCAGGACCACTCGATGCTCACGGCGATGATGGCCATCGCCAACATGCGCGGCGCCTCGCACGACGTCTGGGCGGTCAACACGGACTACGAGTACCACGAGGAGCAGAAGCTGGACATGAAGTCGCTGGACGAGCAGGCCGGCGACTCCCTCGCGTCACGGTCCACGCGCGCCTCGGTCGGCGCCTAACGCACGTGCGGATCGGCGTGGACGCCACGTGCTGGGCCAACCAGCGTGGCTATGGACGCTTTGCCCGTGAGTTGATGCGGGCACTCATCGACCTCGCGCCGGAACACCACTTCGTCTGCCTCGGCGACCGGGCCGCGCTCGATGCGTTTCCCGTCACCGCGCCGAACGTCGAGCTGGTCGAGGTCGGGCTCTCCGAGTCCCCGACCGTCGCCGCCGCGTCCGACGGCGCGCGATCCCTCGGCGACATGCTCGCGTGCACGCGCGCCGTCCGCGCGGCAAAGGTCCGCGTCTTCTTCTCGCCGAGCGTGTACACGTACTTCCCGCTCTTTCCGGGACAACGCGCCGTGGTCACGATCCACGACGCGATCGCCGAGCGCTTTCCGCACCTCACCCTGCCGACGCGCCGCGCGCGCCTGTTCTGGAAGCTCAAGGTCGGGCTGGCCGTGCGGCAGGCTCGCCTGGTGCTCACCGTCAGCGACTACGCCGCCCGCGACATCGAGCGCGTCATTGGCATCCCCCGCCAGCGCCTCCGCGTGGCGGGTGAAGCGCCGGCCCCGGAATATCGGCCCGGCAGTGACGCCGAAGTCGCCACCGCGCGCGCGGCGCAGGGCGTGGCCGACGCCCCGTATTTCGTCTATGTCGGTGGCTTCAACCCGCACAAGCGTGTGGATTCGGTGATCCGCGCGCACGCCGCCGTCGTTCGCGCTGGCGAGCATCGGCCCCACCTGCTCCTCGTGGGCCGCCTGTCCGGCGATGTGTTCCACGGCGAGGGCGCGCGCCTGCGCGAACTGGTCGAGGCCGAGGGAACGAGTGAGCTGGTCCATTGGACCGGCTTCGTGCCTGACGAGACCCTGCGCCTGCTCCACACGGGGGCAACGGCCGTGGTCCTCACGTCGGAATCGGAAGGCTTCGGGTTGCCGGCGGTCGAGGGGGCTGCGTGCGGCGCACCGGTGATCGCCACGCGCGAGAGCCCTCTCCCCGAGCTGCTGAGCGGCGGCGGATTGTTTGTCGCGCCTGGCCAGGTCGATGAAATCGCGAGTGCGATGCGCGTGCTGCTGGGCTCCCCCGAGCGGCGTCGCTCCCTGGGCGAAGCAGCGCGACGCGCGGCGAACGCGATGAGCTGGCGCAGCGCGGCGTCGGCCACCCTCGCCACGCTGCTGGAGGCGGCCGCATGAGCGCCCGCTTCCTGATGCTCACCACGTTTTACCCGCCGCATTCGTTTGGCGGGGACGCCATCGGCATCCAGCGCCTCTCGCGCGGGCTCGTGAAGCTCGGTCATCACGTGACGGTGGTGCACGACACCGACGCATACCGCGTGCTGCACCAGGGCACCTGGCCCGACGTGCCCAGCCACGATTCCGATGAAGGCGTGGAGGTCATTCGCCTGGCGAGCCGCGCGCCGATGGCGTCGACCCTGCTCACGCAGCAGTTGGGTCGCCCCGTGGTGAATGGGCGAGCGATCGCGAAGATCATCGCCGAGGGCAAGTACGACGTCGTGAACTTCCACAACGTCTCGTTGATCGGCGGACCCGGGTTGTTCGCCATGGCGGGTGACGCGCTCACCGCGTACATGGCGCACGAACACTGGCTCGTCTGCCCCATGCACGTGTTGTGGCGGCACGGCCGGGAGTTGTGCACCGAGCGCGAGTGCTTCAAGTGCAGCCTGTCCTACCGGCGGCCGCCCCAGTGGTGGCGCTACACCGGCTACCTCGAGCGGGAGCTGGAGCGCGTGGACACGGTGATCGCCATGAGCCGCTTCTCGCGCGACAAGCACCGCGAGTTCGGCATCAAGCGTGACATGGAGGTCCTGCCCTACTTCCTGCCGGACCCAGTCTCGGAGGAGGTGCCGCCTGTGGTTGGGGAGTCCCCCAATCCCCGGCCGTATTTCTTCTTCGCCGGGCGGCTGGAGCGCATCAAGGGGCTGGACGACGTCATCCCGGTCTTCCGGGACCTCCCGGGGGTCGACCTCCTCGTCGCCGGGGACGGCACCCACGCCCCGGTCCTGCGCGGGCTGGCCGAGGGGGCCCCGAACGTGAAGTTCCTGGGCCGGATCTCGCCGGATGAGCTGAGCCGATACTACCAGCACGCCACCGCGCTGGTCGTCCCGAGCGAGTGCTACGAGACCTTCGGGATCGTGCTCATCGAGTCGTTCCGTCAGGGCACCCCCGTCATCGCCCGTCGCCTCGGCCCCTTCCCGGAGATCGTGGAGGCATCCGGGGGCGGGGAGCTGTTCAGCACCCGGGACGAACTGCGGGCGGCCATGACTCGTCTATCCAGTGACCCGGGACACCGGGCACGTCTTTCGCACAACGGATACCGCGCCTACGTGTCGCGGTGGTCGGAGCGCGTGGTCGTACCGCAGTACCTTGAACTCCTCCGGCAGGCGGCCGCCCGCAAGGGCGACCGGCGTCGCGAGGACTTGTTGACCCATCAGGAGGTCGTGTGAACGTCTTCATTACGGGCGGGTGCGGATTCATCGGGTCACACCTCGCCGAGCGCCTGCTCGGTCGTGGTGACCGGGTGATGATTCTCGACGACCTGTCGACCGGCGCGATGGAGAACATCGCGCATCTCGTCGGCCGCCCCGGGTTCGAATACCGGATCGGCACCGCGCTGGATGCCCCGCTGGTCTCCGAGTTCGTCGATCGCGCGGATCTCACGGTGCACCTCGCCGCCGCCGTTGGCGTGCGGCTCATCGTGGAGCGCCCGGTCCATACCATCGAGACCAACGTGCGCGCCACCGAGGTGGTCCTCGCGGCCGCCGCCAAGAAGCAGCGCCCGGTGGTCGTGGCGTCCACCTCGGAAGTGTACGGCAAGTCGGCGTCGGTGCCGTTCCGCGAGGAGCAGGACCTGCAGCTCGGCCCCACCAGCCACTCGCGGTGGGCCTATGCCTGCTCCAAGGCGCTGGATGAATGGCTCGCGCTCGCGTACGCCTCCGAGAAGAAGGTACCGGTGGTGATCACGCGTTTCTTCAACACCGTGGGTCCCCGCCAGACCGGCCGGTACGGCATGGTGCTGCCAAACTTCGCGCAGCAGGCCCTGCGTGGGGAGCCGATCACCGTCTTCGGGAATGGGCAGCAGTCGCGCTGCTTCGGCCACGTCAATGACGCGGTGGAGGCGCTGCTCCGGCTGGTCGCCACGCCGGCCGCCTGGGGCCAGGTCTTCAACGTCGGCACGACGACCGAGGTGAGCATGCTCGACCTCGCGCGCCTGGTGCGCGACACGGCAGGGAGCTCGAGCGAGATCCGCCTCGTGCCGTACGACGAGGCCTATCCGCCCGGGTTCGAGGACATGATGCGCCGCGTGCCCGATGTGTCGCGGCTCGAGCGCGTCACCGGGTTCAAGCCGGAGACCCCGCTCGCGCAGATCGTGCGCGACGTGGTGGAGGACCAGCGGGCCCGCCTGGGCCTTGTCACCGTGCCTGCCTGACGCCGTCCCGTGCGCGCGATCCTCACGTACCACTCGATCGATGACTCGGGGTCACCCATTTCGGTGTCTCCCGAGGTCTTTCGTGCGCACTGTGCATTCCTGGCGTCGGGACGCGTGCGCGTGCTGCCGCTGGTCGACCTGATGCGCGAGGGGGACACCGGCGGTGACGCCGTGGCGATCACCTTCGATGACGGGTTCGAGAACACGGGAACCGTCGCCTGGCCGATGCTGGCCGCGCATGGCTTGCCGGCGACGGTCTTCGTCGTGCCCGGACACGTGGGAAAGTTCAATGACTGGGGAGGACGTCGCGTCCCCGGCATCCCGCACCTCTCGTTGCTCTCGTGGGACGCCCTCGGGCAACTCGTTATGCAGCACGCGACCCTGGGCGCGCACACGATGACGCACGCCAACCTCGCCGGCCTCGACGCGTCGGGCATCGACGAGGAACTCGATCGCGGCCACGCGGCGATGGTGCAGCACGCCGGGGTGGCCCCAACGACCTTCGCGTATCCGTACGGCGGCACCAGTCCGGTCGCGGCACGCGCCGTTCGCGCGCGGTATGAGTTTGCCGTGACGACGGAGCTCCGCCCGCTCCGTTCCGGCGAGGATGCGGCACTCCTGCCGCGTCTCGACATGTACTACGTGCGCAGCCCCGGTGCCCTCGAGGCCTGGGGGCAGCCGTCGTTTCACGCGCGGCTCTGGACGCGCCGACTCGGCCGTCAGGCCCGCGCCTGGCTCCATCCCTCTGCGGGACGTGTCGCATGATCACGCCACGCGCCTTCTGCTCGATCATCGTCCCTGCGCGCAACGCGGCCGGGTTGCTGCCGCGTTCCCTGGGTGCGCTTCGCAACTCCGACCTCCCGCGCCAGCATTGGGAGCTGATCGTCGTGGACGACGGCTCGACCGACGAGACCGCCGCGGTGGCCGCGCGATACGCCGATACGGTCGTCCGGCTCCCCGGGCGGGCGCACGGCCCGGCCTACGCCCGCAATCGCGGGTTTGAGGTGTCCCGCGGGTCCATCGTCATGTTCTTCGACGCGGACGTCGTGGTCCACCCGGACGCGGTCCGCAAGTTCGCCGACGTCCTCACGACCGAGGAAGACGTGGGCGCGGTTTTCGGCTCCTACGACGACCGGCCGTCGGCACCCGGCTTCATGTCGCAGTACCGGAACCTGCTGCATCACCACGTCCACCAGCAGAACCCCGGCGACTCGGAGACCTTCTGGGCCGGGGCGGGCGCGGTCCGTCGCGACGTGTTCGCCGAGTGCGGCATGTACGACGAGTGGCACTACGGACGTCCGCAGATCGAGGACATCGAGCTGGGCGGGCGCATCCGCACGCATGGGTGGCGCATCCTGCTTTGTCCCGAGATCCAGGCGACGCACCTCAAGCAGTGGACCTTTGCCAACGTCGTGCGGACCGACCTGCGCGATCGTGGCATTCCGTGGGCGCGCCTCCTGGCGCACCGGGGGTCCACCCTCGCTGGCGGCACGCTCAACCTCAAGCTGACCGAGAAGATCAACACGGTCCTCGTGTGGTTGGCCGCGCTGTTCATCCTGGCCTCGCCGTTCGTGATCGGCGTCCCGCTGCTCTGGGCGGCGCTGGCGTGCATCGCGACCGTGTGCTTCAACAGCCGGCAGCTCTTCGCGTTCTTCTGGCGGGTCCGCGGGCCGTGGTTCGCGTTTGGCGTCCTGCCCGTGCACCTGTTGTATTACATCCTCAACGGCATATCGTTCGGCGTTGGGGTTTTCCTGCACCAGCTGATCGGCCCACCCAAGCAGGATCCGTTGATCGAGGCATACGCCGAGGTGGGCGTGGAGCGATGGCCGCCGGTTCCGGCGCGCAATCCGAGCACCTGGACGAAGCCGAGGGCGCGCGATGACTGAATCGAGATTGCAGTCCGAGCTCAGTAGCGAAGAGCAGCTCCGACCGACCCTGGAGCAGGCGTTTGCGCGTGTGCACAAGGCGGCCTTCGGGGTCGCGATTGGCACCGCGGGGGCGCTCCTGATGGGCGTGCTCACGCTGATCGTCCTCGTGCGGCCGGCGGCGAGCAGCTTCCCGCTGCAGCTCATGTCCGAGTACTTCGCCGGCTACACCGTCTCGTGGGCGGGGCTCTTCATCGGGATGGCGTGGGGATTCGGCGTGGCCTTCGTTGCCGGCTGGTTCCTCGCCTTCTGCCGCAACCTTGCCGTCGCGATCACGGCCTTCTCGATCCGGACGCGCGCCGAGCTGGAACAGACCCGGACCTTCCTCGACCATATCTGAACCCATGGCCTCTTCGAGCGACAAGACCATCCAGGAAGGCATCCTCGCGCTGAACGCCCGCGCGTGGGGGATCTCGTTCGGCCTGCTGGCCGGTGGGGCGCTGTTCCTCGCCACCAACTTCCTGGTGATCAAGGGCGGTGTGCAGGTCGGGCGGCACCTCTCCCTGCTGTCCGCGTTCTTCCCGGGCTACCGGGTGAGCTTCGCCGGTAGCTTGATCGGGTTTGTCTACGCCTTTGTGTGTGGGTGGGCCCTCGGACGCGTCGTCGGGGCCGTCTACAACAAGCTGGCGCTGCGCTAGCGCGCCAGCGCCGTCGTCCCGGCGCCTACCAGCCCTGGAACTTCAGCAGGACGGACGGCACGGTCTGCAGCATCACGCGGATGTCGAGCCAGAGGCTCTGTTCGCGGATATAGCGCAGGTCCCAGCTCACCTTCGCGCGCACGTCATCGAGGCACGCGTCGTACTTCTGGTTGATCTGGGCGAGCCCGGTGAGGCCGGGCTTCACGCGGTGGCGATACCGGTACTCGGGGATGTCGTGGCGCAGGCGCGCGACGATGCTCGGACGCTCCGGGCGCGGCCCCACGATGTTCATGTCGCCCAGCAGCACGTTCCACAGCTGCGGGACCTCGTCGATGCGATACTTGCGCAGGTACTTGCCGAGGGTGGTCACGCGCGGGTCGTTCTCCGTGGCCCACACCGCGCCGGAGACCTTCTCCGCGTCCACCCGCATCGTGCGCAGCTTGTAGATCGTGAAGACCTGGCCGCCCAGGTCCTCCTGGCGCGACTCACGGAGCGCCAGGGTGCGACGCCAGCGGCGGTCCAGCCCAACGCGCGTTTGCGTGTAGAGGATCGGGCCCCGCGAGGTGGCCTTGATGAGGAGCGCGACGATGATGAGGATCGGCAGCGTGAGCGCGAGGCCGATCGCCGCGAGCACCACGTTGAAGAAGCGGTTCAGCCCCTCCATGCGCGTGCGCGGTACGTACTCCTCCTCGTTCCGGCCCGGCGCTTCCACCGAGCGCGGGCGCTCGACGGTGCGGTCAATGACCCGCGCCCGTGGCCGCGTGGGCGTGTTCACCCGCACGTCACCCAGTCGTTCCGCGGTGCTTCCCGTCCATGGCATCGGCAATCGTCCCTCGTCTCCTGGTCCACTCACGGAGTGCGGCGCCCCCGGTTTCCGCGGATGATCCAGAACAACCCGGTGATCGACGTGACCACCGGAATCCAGGTCATGCCCCAGCGCCCGTTAGGCGACGTCACCGGGATGATGATCTCATCGCCATCCCGGATGGCCACATCTCCGACCGTCCGCCCCGTGCGGAGCGCCTCGGCAAACTGCTTCTTGTCGAGGTGCGTCTTGTCGGCCCGCTTAACATACGCCTTCGGGAGGTCGGCAGCCTGTGAGGGACCACCCTGTGACATCAGCACGTCGGTCACCAGCATGTCCACCGGCACCGTCACAAATCCGGGGCGACCCACGCCGCCGGTCAAGGTGACCCGGATGAGACCTGTTGCGGTCACTTTGGGGTCACGCACATAACGCGACAACTCCTTGGTCAGGTGCGCGGAGAGCTCGGAGTCCAGCACGCCGCGGATCGAGAACTCCGGGATGTTGGGGAGCGCCAGCTTCTGCTCCTGCTTGACCGTGAACGTGTCGGTCAGCGAGGAATCGCCAAGCACATTGAGGTACAGCCGGTCGCCGGGAACGAAGTCCCCGTTCTTGAGGCGCTGCCGGATGGAGGCGGCGTGGGCTTCCAGCTTCAGGCGGGTCTTTTCGTCCACACGCGGCGCCACGGAATCCGCCGCCTTGACCGCTTCCTCGAGCTCGGCCCGCGTCGCCTGACGGCGCTGCAATCCCAGCGGATCCTGCGCGCCGGCGGTTCCGGCGAGCGTCAGGACGCCCACCAGGCCGAAGGCCCGTGCCCAGCCAGAGACGGCAGAAGTTCGCATCATGAGGACACCCTTATGCATGGATCATGCTTTGAAACGCGCCGGCAGCCCGACGCGGAACGCTATACAGGTCAACGACATAGTACACGGAAAGCGAGAATCGTGCCGCGCGTCTCGGGCCGCTGACGCTTCGCCACCTCACTTCCGCGGGTTCGGTGCAACGCCCCGTACCCCGTAAACGATGGCCCCCGCGCCGCGTCACAGGCCGGCCTGTCGAGCACACAACCTGCACTACCGGGGGTTGGAGGCGCCTCGGCGCCCCGAGACAGGAGACAGAGTGACAGAACAGCCCCTACACGGCGACCTCAGCCAACCGTTGGTTCTCATCGGGAACGACCAGGAGTGGTCCTCACGCTCGCTGGAGAGCCTGCTCATCCCCGCCGGCTTCCGCACGGCGCGGGCGTATACCGGCAGCCAGGTGCTCCAGCTCGCCACCAGCCTCATGCCTGACGCGGTGCTCATCGACAGGTCGCTGCCCGACATGTCCGGCGCGGAAGTCGTGGAGTTGCTGCGACAGCTCCCGGGGTTCGATCCGGCAACGCCGATCGTGCTGCTGACCACCGGGACTACCTCGCGCGCGCAGCGCCTCGAGGCGCACCGGGCGGGGGCGTGGGACTTATTGGCCGAACCGTGGGACGTCGAGGCGCTCCTCCTCAAGCTCCACCTGTACGTCCGAGCCAGGCGATCCTCGCCGCCGCTCCGCCAGGTCGGCTGAACGAACAGGAAAAGGGGCCGGGCTCAGAGATTCGAGCCCGGCCCCTCTTTCGTTTCCGGCGCGGCGGCTACTTCGAGCTGCTGCCCGTACCGCCGATGAGCGCCACTTCCGGCAGCGTTTCCGGCGTGCCGTACCCGTCCAGGTAATGGTAGTAGCGGAACTCCGGCGACTCGCCGATGTCGTTGAGCACCGCACCCAGGATGCGGATCGGCATGCGGTCGACGGTGTTGAGCTTCTGCTGCGCCAGCCGGCGATCGGTCTC
>JAEUJK010000715.1 GCA_016794735.1 Gemmatimonadota bacterium
GTAGGCATCCAGCGCCCCGCGGAAGTCATCGGCGGCAAAGCGGGCATTCGCCGAATCGAGGATGGCCTGTGCCTCGGGCGGCAGCGGGGTCGCCCGCGTGACCGGGACGTGGCCTTCGGGCAGGGCCGCGGTTGCCGTGGAGTCAGGCAATGCCGACTCGGGCCGGTTGCAGGCAGCCAGCGCGAGGGTGGTGACAACGAGCAGCGAGAAGCGCATCGAGGGGATTGAACGGTTGCTGAAATCTCGCGTGGTGAACGCCCTGACAGGTCGGGTCGTTGCCACTCCGCCTGTCAGGGTTCTTCCCTGCCCGCCGCGGCGGGCTATTCTCCCGCCATGACCCCCACCGGCGCCGACCGTTCCACCTTCGCCTCCCGCTTCGGGATCGCGATGACGCTGATCGGAGTGGCGGTGGGCCTCGGCGACGTCTGGCGATTCCCATACCTCGTCGGGAAGTTCGGCGGGGCGGCGTTCGTCCTGCTGTACGTCGTCGCCGTCGTCGTCGTCGGTGTGCCCGGGCTGGCCGCCGAGCTCGCCCTGGGCCGTTCGACGCGACGTGGTCCCGTGGGGGCCTACGCCGCCGGCGGGATGCCCGCGGGTCGCGCCATCGGATGGGGGCTCTTTGTCGTCGTCATGGCCGCCACGGCGTATTACGCCGCCGTCATCGGGTGGGTGGGATGGTACGCCCTCGCCTCCCTGCTCTCCACGTTTGGCGTCGTGATCGACCCGGCGACCTCATTGCCACCAGAACAGGGGTTCTCGCTCCCGTCGCTGCTCCGGCAACTCGTCGGCACCACCCTGGTGATCGGCAGCGGAGGCTGGGTGATGTACCGCGGGCTGCGCGAGGGGATCGAACGCAGCAGCCGGTGGATCATGCCGGCGCTGTTCGTCATCCTCCTCATCCTCGTCGTTCGCGCCTTGACCTTGCCGGGCGCCGAGGCCGGGGTGCGCTGGTACATCCTCGACTTCTCCCCGTCCGACATCACACCTCCCGTCGTGCTCGCAGCACTCGGGCAGGCGGTGTTCTCCACGTCGCTCGGCGGCACCTTCATGGTGGTGTATGGCTCCTACCTCCCGGACGATGCGAGTCCTGGAAGCCTGGCCCTCACCACCGCTGTCGGTGACACACTCGCCGGGCTGCTGGCCGGGCTCGCCATCATCCCCGCGGTGATCGCGCTCGGCCTCGAGCCAGGATCGGGGCCGGGGCTCCTCTTCGGTACCCTTCCCCAGGTGTTCGCGCGCATCCCGTTCGGCAACTGGTTCGGGCTGATCTTCTACCTCGGCCTTGCCGGCGCCGCGTGGCTCTCGGCCATTGCCGCACTGGAGGTGCTCGTGGCGGGGCTCACCGACAACACGCGGATGACGCGCGGGCGTGCCATCGCCCTCATGTCCGTCGCGACGATCGTGCTGTCGATTCCGCCCAGCATCAACCTGCGCATCTTCGTTCCGTGGGACCTCACGTTCGGCTCGGGGATGCAGACCCTCGGCGCCCTCTTCGCGGCACTCACGTTTGGTTGGTGCCTGCACCGCGGCGAGGCGCTGCGGCAGTTGCGCGACGAAGGCAAGCTGGCGCCGTGGCTGTTCTGGTGGATTCGGGTGGGAGTGCCGGCCGCCATCCTCGCCGTCGGCCTCTGGTGGCTCGCGACGAGCGTGCTGGGCATCGCGAGTGATGTGTAGGACACGGTTGACCGCCGTCGGCCCCGCGGTTCCATTGGATTCCCTTCCCCCGACCACGCATGCCTGTCTCGGAACGTAGCTCGGCCGTCATCTTCACCTCGCTCAAGGATGCCGGGGTGCGGATCATGTCTGCGCTGCCGGAGACTTGGCTCGTACATCTCATCCGGATGGCGGAAGAAGACCCCGACGTCAACCTGGTGCGCCTCGCGAAAGAGGAAGAAGGCGTTGGCATCTCGATGGGGGCCCACCTCGCGGGGGTGCGGTCGGCCATGCTGATGCAGAACCACGGCTTCCTCGCCTCGGTGAATGGGATCGTCTCGGGCGCCCAGCTTTATCGCATCCCGCTGCTCATGCTCGTGAGCGCGCGCGGTGAGTTTGGTGAACGCGATCCGTGGCAAACCGAAGGTGGCGGGGTCACGGTCCCCGTGCTCGATGCGTTGCGCATCCCCACGAGACGCGTGGATGACGTCACCAGCGTGCCGCGCGCGATCGCCGAGTCGATGACGTTGGCGTATTCGGCGAGTCGCCCGGTCGCGTTGTTGCTGGGTCGTTCCCTGATGTGGGAGGAGGCCTGATGGAACGCCGCGCATGCCTCGAGGCGATCTACGGAGACCTGCAGGACGTGGCCGTGGTGACGATCATGGGGGCGGTGGCCGCCGAGCTGCAGGCCATCGGCCATCGACCGAACTTCTTCTACCTGCAGCACGCCATGGGGCTGGCGTCCTCGTTAGGCCTCGGCGTCGCCCTGGCCCAGCCGTCGCGACCGGTGGTGGTCCTGGACGGCGACGGTTCCCTGCTCATGAACCTCGGCGGACTCACGACCCTGGCACGCTATCGACCGCGCAACCTGGTGCACGTGGTGTTCGACAACGAGAGCCTGCTGTCGGTCGGCGGCTTCCCCACCGCGACCTCCACCGGGAGCGACCTCGCCGCGATTGCGAAGGCCGCAGGCGTCCCACGCACCGTGACGGTGCACAGCATTCCGGACTTTGTCACTGCATTCCGGGAGGCGCGCGCGGCCGGGGACCTCACGACGATCGTCGCCAAGGTGGACGCCATCGGCCCCAAGGCGTTCGTGACGGACCTCGCCCTGCTCGAAAACCGTTATCAGTTCGCCCGCTACCTCCAGGACCGCCCACCGCTCTGAGCGGCCGCACGCGATCTGTCGTCCGCCGTCCGCCGTCTGCCGTCTGCCGTCTCAGCCTTCATCCACCGCTTCGCTCCCCACGTCCATGTCCACCCTCGCCCAGCTCGTCTCCGACCTCGCCGAGGGCCGGCTGCAGGTCATCGACCTCACACAGCCGTTAGGCCCGGACACGCCGGTCATCGGATTGCCGCCCATCTTCGGCTCGTCGCCGGGGGTGAGCATCGACCTGATCTCCCGCTTCGATGACAAGGGACCCGCGTGGTACTGGAACACGATCCGCATGGGCGAGCAC
>JAEUJK010000755.1 GCA_016794735.1 Gemmatimonadota bacterium
GGGGCGCATCACCTTGATGGCGACCTGCTGCTCGTACTGGGCGTCGGCGCGCTGGGCGCGGTAGACATCCCCCATCCCACCGCGACCGATGAGCTCGCCGATCGCCCATGGTCCCACTCGCGCCCCTGTCGCCTCTCCGGAGGTTGTGCGTCCCCCCGGGGTGAGGAGGCGATCAGGGTGGGCGTCACCCCCGGCGGAGTCGTGACCTTCCAGCAGGGCGAGCACCTCCCGCTCCATCGCGCCGTCTCCACCACTCGACGCCCGGACCCAGGCGGCGCGCTGTTCGGGATCGCGCTGAAGCGCTGCCACGAAGATCGACTCGATCCGGGCCCACCGTTCGCTATGCGACTCGTTCATCTTGCGTCTTCCGCCCCGGGTGCTGTAGCTCTCGCCGGCGCCCAACTACACCCATGCCCGACGATCCGATCTCGCGATCGATGGCCCGGCTCCGTGCCGGCGATCCGACCGCGCTCGATGCGCTCTTCCCGTTGATCTATGACGAGCTGAAGGGAATCGCCAGAGCGCACCTCGCTCGCGAAGCGACGGGCCACACCCTTGGGCCGACCGGGCTCGTCCACGAGGCCTACCTGCAGCTTGCGCGTCGCGCGCGGCTGGAGGCGTCGGATCGCGTCCACTTCCTCAACATGGCGGCGCAGGCCATGCGGCGGATCCTCATCGACCACGCCCGCTCTCGCAAGCGGCTCAAGCGTGGATCGGGGCAGCGGGTGGAGTTGGTCGAGGAGATCCAGGCCCTGATGACCGAGGGTGCCGCCGACGAACTCGTGGCGTTGGACGATGCCCTCGACCGTTTTGCTGTGTTGAACGCGCGTGGCGCCCGCGTGGTGGAGCTGCGTTTCTTTGCCGGGCTCACGCTGGAGGAAACGGCAACGGCCCTGGAGGTATCGCTCAAGACGGTCCAGCGCGACTGGCTTGTCGCGCGGGCCTGGCTGCGCAAGGAAATCGACCAAGACGTCGCCTAACGAGCGGCCCCGGTGGCCACGCCGTGTCGGGGCGCTTCCCGCCGGTGCGCGCGGACCGTACCCGCGAGCCTACCGGTGCCCGCGGGGTGACTGGCGCCGGCTAGGCGGACGCGGCCCTGTCAAACACGTCCATGCCGAACGCCTTGCCGCTCAGCAGGTGCGGCACCCGTTGGTCGAACGTGTGACGTGTGCGCACGAAGTGTTCACCGGCCTGGCGCGTCCGCTCGCGCGCGTTCGCATCGCGCAGGTAGTGATGCACCTTCCGAACGCACGAGTTGAAATCGTCGTACAGGCCGCAGTGCACCCCGTCACGGAGCAGCGCATCGGCCCCGTGGGTCCGCGGTCCCAGGTAGAACCCGCCGGCGAGCGCTGTCATCCACATGCGATCCGACGCGTAGTCCGTGGCGTTCGCGGCGATCGTCGGCAGGATCCCGAGCACGATCTTCGCGCTCGAACAGGCAGCGGCGAAGTCGGCCCCATCCACGCGCCGGCCGCTCCAGGCCAAGGCGTGGGTCCAACGCTCCCAGTGCTCGCCCCACACGCGCACCGGCACGTGGGCACTCAAGTCGACCAGGAAGCGGGCGCGTTCCTCATCGTAACCGGTACCGATGAAGGCGACCTCCGCCGCGAACTCCGCGCGAGGGGGAGTCGGTATCAGGTCACGATCTGCGGCGGCGGGAAGAAAACGCGCGCGGAGACCCAAGGCCTCCCATTCCCGCGCATATCCGGTCACGAAGAAGACGTCGCACATGCGTCCGACGTCGATCAAGTGGGCGATCTCCGGCCGGTGCGACTGTGAGTGATACGGAGCGTCCTGGTACCACAGCACCGTCCTGCGGCCCCGGAAGAGCTGGTACGCGGTATCGAGTTCCAGCCCTTGGCCCTTGCCGAGGAAGATGAGGTCGGCGCCGAAGCTCGCAGCACGCGCCTTGATCCACCGTTGGGACAGGCTTACGCCAAGATTTCGCCGCAGCTTACGATCGTCGATGAGCAGGGTGTGATGGCCGGCGCGCTGAAGGGCGCGCTCCACCGAGGCCTCGAGGCGCCAGGGTTTTCCGCTCCCCACGACGAGAACTCTCAATGCGACACGATGCCGCGTTGTCGCGGAGTAAGCGGCATGTAAGGCGCCAGCTTACCAAACGAGCCCCAGCGACCTCGCCCGGCAGCGCGTAAACGACCCATAACGAATGCGCGTGACCGACCGTCGAATGGTCGTGCCACCGCGTGTTCGCTGTCGACACCTCCTGCCACGGTGGGTCCGCCGCAGGGGTTGGCCAGATCGCTGGAGAGGGCGTGCACTTCCGATTTTCGCAGAGATTTCAGTACGCGGTCGCAAGTCTAAGCGGCCTGGACCGTCCCGCTAGGGGTCTGGAGACGGGGCCACGGCCGTTGAGTGTCCCGACGGGAGCCGGAGGGGGGGTGCGTCTGGTGAGAACCCGTGCACAGACCGGGTGGGAGAGGCCTGACTGATGTCGGAGGCGTTCAATCCCAGAAGACTGAGGCTCGGGCGGGACTTGAGGGGACACTTCCTTCAAGAGCTGGCAGCCCGCGTCGGGGTGTCCTCGCGCTCGGTGCGAGCCTGGGAGAACGGAACGGCCACCCCCAGCGACGCCCATGTAACGCGGCTAGCCGAGGTCCTGGCGGTCCCTCGGGCCTTTCTCTCCGCGGTCGAGCCGCCATGTGTCCCACCAGTGCTCTTCCAGAGTCGGGGGCGGCTCGCCACCGGGCAGCGCAACATGGCCATGGCTGCCGGGGTCACCGCCAGGTTGCTGGACGACTGGATCACGAGCCGGGCCGAGCGTTCCGTTCCAGACCTTCCCGACCTCTCGACGCTGGCACCGGAAGAGGCGGCCGCGTCACTCCGCGAGACCTGGTCGATCGGGGACAACCCCGTGCCGCCATTGGTCCCGTTGCTCGAGAGCCACGGGGTTCGCGTCTACTCACTCGGTCATCCGGTGACAGCGGTGGACGCGTATTCCTTCCACGCCGACAACGTCCCGTTCATCCTGGTCAACACCGCCACATCGCGGCTGCGGCGACGAGCGTGCGAATGCCATGAGCTGGGGCACCTCGTGTTGCACAACACGGCGCGGGACAGCGACATGCGAACGAAGGAGATGGAAGCGGACGTGTTCGCTGCATCGTTCCTCATGCCGGAGGAGCCGTTCCTTCAGGGCGCGCCGTCCACCCATACCATCGACGCGATCGACGAGGCGCGTCGCACGTGGGGGGTGACGGCGACGGCGTACCTGCGCCGCCTGCGGGATCTCGAGGCCATCCCGGAGTGGCGCTATCGCGATCTCTCCGCGGCGTCGCGGCTGCGGGACGAATCCACTGACCCCGCGCTTGCCGGCGATCCTGACAAGTCCCCGTTCCTCGAGCGCTGGCTGGCATCGACGCGTGACGGCATCCCGGGTCGCGAGGCCGCAGCCGCCTGCCTGCGGGTGCACCTGCCCGACCTGGATGCGATCACCTTTGCATCGTCCGGGCCGATGGTTGCCTGACGTTATCGTGACCTAGGTGGGACGGCGGCCGGCCACCACGAGGATGTGGCGCGAGGCCGATGCGCCCAGGGGGCGCGCGAGTGCACGGAGGAGACGGGCAAGCGACCGACTGCCCAGGAGCGCGCGCGCCGGCCATGATCCCTTCACCCGCTTCAATAGCGATTCGAGCTGGTAGGATGGGCGATCGCCGAGGTAGGCAACGCGCTCAACCTGCAGGCCACTGGTTGTCACGTAATTCACAAACTCCACGAAGCGAGACGGGCGCAGGTGCTCGGTCAGGATCGCGCGGCCGTCTGGCACCAGCACGCGCTCGATCTCGCGCAGGGCGTCGGCCCGCTCGGCGTCGGAGAGTCCCCAGCCCCAGGGGCCGTCGCTGGCGATGACGACGTCGAACGTCCGGTCAGCAAAGGGCAGGGTCAACACGGATGCGGCGGCGAAGACGGCACCACTCGCGTGGTGCGACGCCTGGTGAGCGCGCGACGCGGCGGTGGGCGAGACGTCGATGCCGCACGTGACCTCCTGCGACCGCAATCGCAGGGTGATCTGGCCCAGGGCGCAGCCGATCTCGAGGATCCGGCGAGGATGACACGCGTTCGCCGTCTCGGCGATGACCTCGTGCCGGAGCACCTCCACCGCACGCTCGGCGTAGCGCCACGGGTCCTGGTGCGCGCGATAGCGCTCCTCGAACTGCGCGGGATTCCCGACGTCGGGAAAGCGTGGGCGATGTCCGGCCGGGGCGTCCTCAGTCACGGTGCAGTCGCAGGCGGAGGAGGTCCCACGCAAGGCGCGCGACCGATGTGCGCGAGGTGATCGAGATGCGGCGCAAGGCCAGCGGATCCGTCGTCGGGGCGTTCAGTCGTCGTCGCGAAATCACGCCCGCCTGGTAGCCGGTCTCGCGGGCCATCGCCGTGACCTGCGGTGCGTGGGCGCCGTAGGGATAGGAAATCACCTCGACGGGGACACCAAGCAGCGATTGCAGCTCGGCACGGGAGTGCGCCAACTCATGGCGCAGGGCGTCCGGCGTGAGGGTGGGCAACCGCGCGTGTGTGTGCGTGTGGGACTGGAACTCCACGCCGCCCGCCTGCATCGCGAGAATGTCCTCCGTGCCGAGGAGCGATTCCTGCGTCGCCTGGCTGTCCCACGCGTTGGTTCCACCGACCTGTCCCGAGACGACGAAGACGGTGGCGGTCATCCCGCGCGCAACGAGCTGGGGATAGGCGTTCGTCTTCACGCTCATGTACCCGTCGTCGAATGTCAGGATGATCGGGCGGGTGGGGATGGTCCCTTCGCCCCGGCGGAAGGCGAGGTACTGCGCGAACGTGATGGTGGAGTATCCCAGGCGCTGCAGCAGGGACAACTGGGCGGCGAACTGCGCCGGGCCAACGTAGTTGCCCGGATACCAGCAGTTTGGGGGAATGTCGTCGACCTGGTGGTAGACGAGGATGGGAAGCCGGGTGGACATCGTCCGGTAGTATACCGGCTCCGGGTCGCGATTGAAGACCCGGCCACACGCGGCTACCCCTCGCCTCGTCGCCTCGCGGGCCACCGGCTCCATGTCGCGTCGCCCGGCAGGTCGAAAGCGAGGATGCCGGGCCAGGGGCCCATCACGGTCCTGACGGCGCGGGACCGGCTCGTTACCGCCAGCCTAACGCCGGCGCCACGTGGGTGAGGATCGACTCGATGACGTGCGCGTTGTACTCCACACCCAGGGTGTTGGGCACGGTGAGCAGCAGGGTATCGGCCTCGGCGATCGCTTCATCGCGCCGCAACTCTCCGACCAGCACGTCGGGCTCCTCGGCGTACGAGCGACCGAAGACGGCGCGCATGTTGTCGATGAACCCCACATGATCACCGCGGCGGTCACCGCCGAAGTACATGCGATCCCGGTCGTCCATCAGGGCGAAGATCGATCGGGAGACCGAGACGCGCGGCTCACGCGTATGCCCGGCGTCCTTCCACGCCTGCCGGAAGAGGCGGATCTGCCGCGCCTGCTGCACGTGAAACGGCTCGCCCGACTCGTCTTCCTTGAGCGTCGAGCTTTGCAGGTTCATGCCATGCTGCGCGGCCCACACGGCGGTGGCGTTCGACGCGGAGCCCCACCAGATGCGCTCACGCAACCCGGCGGAGTGCGGCTCCAGGCGCAGCAAGCCGGGCGGGTTGGGGAACATCGGCTGCGGGTTGGGCGTGGCGAAGCCCTCGCCCTTCAACAGC
>JAEUJK010000776.1 GCA_016794735.1 Gemmatimonadota bacterium
CTGCTCTTCGACGTTCCCGACGACCCCTACACCTGCCTCACGTTCCCGCTCTCGGGCGGCCACCAGCTCGCCTATCGCGACGTGCGTCGACTGGGGACGGTGACGTTGGTCGACGCCGCCGGATACGAGGCCTTCGACGAAAGCCTCGGGATCGAGCCACTCGACATCGGCTTTACAGGAGGCGCGTTATCGGGAATTGTTCGGGGGTTGGCGTCACCGATCAAGAAGGTGCTGATGGACCAGCGGCGCATCGCCGGTATTGGCAACATCTACGCGAATGAGGGGCTCTGGCTCACCGGGATCGACCCCTCCCGGTCGGCGTCCACCCTCTCCCGCGCCGAGTGCGAATCGCTGGCGACGGAACTCCGCGGCGTACTCACCGCGTCCGTCGCGGCGCGCGGAACGACTTTCCGTGACTATCAGGACGCCACCGGAGGTCGGGGCGGGTTTGCCAGCGCGTTGCAGTGCTACGGGCGCGGAGGGGAGCCCTGCACGCGCTGCGGGACGCGACTCACCGAAAGCCAGGCGATCGACGGGCGGTCCACGGTGTTCTGCCACCGATGCCAGCACTAGCCACCCCGGCGGCAGACGCCGAGCGACTGGCGCGCCTCCGCTCCAACGTGCGGGGCTCGGCGGAAGACCGCCCCGGCACGTACCGGATGATCACCGAGACCGGCGAGGTGGCGTACGTTGGCAAGAGCAAGCGCATCCGCTCACGCCTGCTGTCCTACTTTCGCGCGGAATACCCCAAGGATAAGGCCGCGCGGATCGTACGCGAAGCCGAGGCGATCGAGTGGGAGTACCAACCCAGTGAATTCGCCGCCCTTCGCGAGGAGCTGCGGCTCATCAAGGCGCTGCGGCCACGGCTCAACGTCGCACAGAAGCGCGACGCGCGGCACCTCGCCTTCGTCCGGATCACGCCCGGTCGCGCGCCGCGCCTCACGGTCGTCCGGGGTCCCGGCGCCGGCGAGCGGGGCGGCACGTACTACGGGCCGTTCAACGGGGCGAGCCACCTGCGCGAGGCGTTGCGCGAGCTGTCGACCGCGTTAGGCATCCGGGACTGCACGCTCGACGGCAAGATGCGCTTTGCCGACCAGGTCGAGTTGCTCGACATGCCGCTCCGCACACCCGGCTGCCTGCGGTTCGAGATCGGGACCTGCCTCGGCCCCTGCGTGGGGGCACCCACGGCGCGGGCCTACAGCCAGCAGGTGCGGGAGGCGCGGGCCTTCCTCGAGGGCGCCACCGAGGGCCCCATTGTCCGGCTCGACGCGGCGATGCAGGCGGCGAGCGCCGAGTGGCAGTTCGAGCGCGCCGCCGTGTTGCGCGACAAGAAGGCACGGCTCGAGTCCCTGCAGGATCGCTTCTCGCGCCTGCGCTTTGCCGTCGAGTCGCTGTCGTTCGTGTACCTCGTGCCGGGGCACGACGGTGACGACCGCGTGTACCTGGTGCGCCGGGGGGTGGTGCGCGCCGAGCACCCCGCACCCCAAACGGCGGAAGCATGGGCCGAACTGTCGTCGTCGATCGGTGGCGTCTTTCGCGGCGATGCGTTGCCCGGGGCCATCCCGGCGCATGAGGTGGATGAGTTGCTCCTGCTCACCTCGTGGTTCACGACGCGCCCGGAGGAAATGGACGCCACGGTCCCACCGGGTTCGTTCCTCGCCGGCCCGCCCGCGCACGCACGTTAGGCGCGGGCACCACGCGCGGCGGTCAGCCCAGCGGCACGAGGGTCACGTCGGCGCTCCCGTCGACAATCGTCAGGCGCGCCACACTGGGGACAATGTCGAACCGGCGCGGGCCGGCCGCACCGGGATTCACCACCAGGCGGTCGCGTTCCCGGTGGATGAGCGGGCAGTGCGTGTGGCCAAAGACCAGCACCTGCTGCGGGTAGGCGGCGATGAGCCTGGCTGGGGTGGGCACGCCGAGTTCGTGCCCATGGCTCACATGGATGGAGACGCCACCGATGGTCCGTTCGACCTGCTGCACGAGGCGCGGGTCTCCCGGAACGTCGCAGTTGCCGGCCACGGCCACCACCGGGGCAATCAGCGACAGTTCGTCGAGGACCTCGTCCCCACACACGTCACCGGCGTGCAGGATGAGCGATACCCCGGCGAGCGCGTCGTGCACGGTCGGACGCACCTGGCCATGGGTGTCCGAGATCAGGCCAACGATGATCGGTGCGCTCATTCCTCGTTGAGCGCGTCCGGCTCCCCGCCCCACCGCCTGACGAGTGAGTGCTCCACGTCCATCAGGTCCAGCACGCGCGCGGCAACGAAGTCGACGAGGTGCGAGATCTCCGTGGGGCGATGGTAGTACGCTGGCGACGCCGGCACCACGATCCCGCCGGCCCTGGTGAGGCGCAGCATGTTCTCGAGGTGGATCTCGGAGTAGGGCGTCTCGCGCGGCACCACAATGAGGCGACGGCGTTCCTTGAGGGCGACATCGGCCGCGCGTTCCACCAGGGACCGCGAGGTGCCGTGCGCAACCGCGGCCACCGTGCCCATCGAGCACGGGCAGATGATCATGCCGGCCGTGCGCGTGGAGCCCGACGCCGGTGCGGCCCCGCGGTCCTGGTCGCTGTAGACCGTGACCCACGCGTCCCAACCTGCCGCACCGACGTGGTCCCGCAGCGCCTCGATGGTCGGGATCCCCATCTCCGTGGACAACAGGCGCAAGCCGTGGCCGCTCACGACGAGCCAGGTCTTTCGCTCGGCTTCCACCAGGCTGCGCAGCACCCGCACCGCGTACGGCGCACCGGACGCGCCGGTGATGGCGAGGACGATCGGAAGGGATCTCACGCGAGGAAG
>JAEUJK010000800.1 GCA_016794735.1 Gemmatimonadota bacterium
ACCCCGATCGACCGAAAGGCGTCCTGCACGCGCCCGTCCGCGTCACGCGCGATGGGAAAGGAGCCACCGAGCGCGGTCGCGGCCTGGCGCACCTTGGCATCCGCCCCCGCCTGATCCACGCTGACCCCCACGATGCGCAGCCCCCGCGCCGCATGCCGCTGGTGGAGCGCCTCGAGCGTGGGGAACTCTCGCCGGCACGGGATGCACCATGTCGCCCAGATGTTCAGCACCGTCAGGGGCTGCACACCGCTCCCCTCCCCTACACGAATGGTGTCGGCGCCCAACGTTGCCACCTCGTATGCCGGCGCTGCCGTCCCCACGGCGACCGGACGAAAGGCCGCGCCGGCGGACGCACCAGGCTTCTGCTCGCCGCCACAGGCTGCGAGCAGGAAGCCGGACACCAGCCAGCGCATGGCCCTCACGGGAGTGGCACCACAGTCCGAACAAGACGCGCGGGTGTCCGTGCGTCGTACGCGATCCACCGTCCCGACGGTGCGGCGCCTTCGGGTGCCACCGCGCCCGGCACCGCGCCGCGTTCCTGCCACAACACTTCGACACGATCGCCACGGACTGCCAGCACGGGGAACGAGGCGGTGGCCGCACTGTCACTCAGGTAGCTGGGCGGACCAAAGGTCGTCCCTCCATCGCGGCTCACGCGCAGCGCGATGCGTGCCGGCTTCAGGGTCCCATCATCCCACACCACTGCCACCCCGGATGCCCCGAACAGCGCGAGCTGGCTGTGCGACGCCTTGGCAAACGGCGCAACACCCAGCGGAATGGGCGCCGAGAAGGTGACGCCGCCATCGTCACTGCGGGCGTACTTCACCCCAGCCGCACCCTCGCGCCCGGTCCACCAGGAGACATGCAGACGGTTGTTGGCGTCCACGGCAATCGACGGCCCCGCGTCCGGGCAATGCGCGATCGCAAAGCTGTCCGCATGGACGACCGTGGGCGCGCTCCAGGTGGCTCCGCGATCACGCGACCGCGACACCACGTGGTCGCGCATGGGGCCGAGCACCTTGCGCCAGATGGCGTACACCGTGCCGTCCGCTCCCGTCGTCACCGGCGTGCGGCAACATCCGCACGCCTCCTCCATGTCGAGCGCCACGTTGCGGGACCAGGTCGCTCCCTGATCGTCGGAGCGGGCGAGATACACCCGGACCGTATCGATGGCGCGTTCGTCGAGCCAGGCCACGTACACCGCGCCGTCCCGACCGACCGTCATCGTGTGGTCGTTCCGGTAGCGCTGCAGGTCGCCATCGTCAGCCACCGTGACGGGTGCGCTCCACGTGGCCCCAGCGTCCGACGACCGCACAAAGCGAAGCCCGGACACTCCCTGGTACTTGGCCGTGGAGTCGGCGACCTGCACCGCGTACGACATCACCAGTGCCCCGTCCGGCGCGGTCTGCAACTTGGGCGGCGTTTCCCCATCGAACTGCGCTGGGCCGAGCGGATCGACCAGCTCGCGCGCGGCCGCCTCCTCACCCATGGTGAACAGGTGGCCTGTGCCTGACGAGTCCAGCGCGACCCACGCGTAGTGCGCGTGGCCCGCGGAATCGATCGTGATGGCGGGCGAGATCCCGCGGGTCGGCGGGGCGTCGAGCATTGTCCGCTGCGCGGCCCCGCGCATCTCACCGCGGCCGGAGCAGGCGAGGGATGCGACGATCACCAACCCGGTAAAGCCACGTCCCGGGCTCATTTGACGGTGAAGGAGTAGTCACCAGTGATCGGATGCATGTCGCTCGAGGCCGTCTTGTACGAGACCGTGTACTTCCCCGGCGCCAGCGGCTCGTCGACGCTCACGACCACCGGGAGCTTCACATCTCCCGCGTGCGTCGGCTTCCCGAGCTTGATGGCGACGTCGGACGCCGAGGTCAGCTTGACCGCCGTCACCGACATCGCCGGCTTGAGGGAGAACCACAGCTGCAACTGCGACGGGGCAGCGACCACGGCGTCCTTCGCCGGTTCGCTCTTCGTCAGGCGGAGGTGCATCGCGGCACGCGCGGATGCGGTCAGGGTGACGAGCGCGGCGCCGATGAGGGCGGCACCGACGACGACACGACG